>CAMDAL010000153.1 GCA_945888565.1 Devosia equisanguinis
ATCCGAGGCGCTTTTCCTGATGGAAAGCGCCTCGGTCCTCCCGCCGGTCGCGCCCTCCCGAATGGTGCGGCCGGTTCCTGCCCACGGAGACGTCGATGAACACCGCCATGCTCAGCCCCGAGGTGCTCAAGGAAGCACGCCGCCGCGAACGCCGCGTCACCTGGCAGCAGACGCGCGTCGCCTGGCTGTTCATCGCCCCGGCCGTCATCATGGTGGCGCTGTTCCTGCTGCTGCCGGTGGTGTTCAACGTCATCCTCAGCTTCACCAAATGGCAGAAGTTCACCGGCCTCGACCAGTTTGCCGGCTTCAACAACTACGCTCGACTGTTCCGGCTGCCCTATTTCGGCGAGGCGATGGGCAACACCGCCATCTGGGTGGTGGGTGCCATCATCTTCCCGCTCGCGGTCGGGCTCGGCCTGGCGCTGCTGCTGCGCAACATCCCGTTCCAGGAAACCTTCAAGAGCCTGTTCTTTCTGCCGCGCGTCATGGCGCCGACGGCGGTGGGCGCTATCTGGTACTACGTCTATGCGCCGCGCGGCGTGCTGAACTCGGTCGTGTCGGGCGCTACGGGGCAGCCGTTCGACTATGGCTGGCTGTTTTCGCCCGACAGCATCACCGGCGCGGTCATCGTCACCTTCGTCTGGCAGACGCTCGGCATCACCATGGTGCTGCTGCTGCTCGGCCTTGCTGCCATCCCGAAGGACCCCATCGAGGCGGCCCGCGTCGATGGCGCCACCCCCGGACAGATCTTCCGTCACATCGTCTGGCCGCTGCTGCTGCCCACGGTGCTGGTGGTGACGATTCTCAACGTCGCGGCCGGCTTCACCACCTTCGACCTGCTCTGGGTCATGGCCAGCTCCTATCCGGCCAAGCGCACGCTCTCGCTGGCGGTCTACATGTACTACGAGTCCTTCTCGAACGGCGCCTGGGCCTATGGCTCGGCCATTGCCGTGGTGCTCGGCTCGATGGTGATCAGCGTCAGTGCGCTGCTGGCGATCGTCCAGTCGCGCGTCTCCAAGAACATCCGCTGAGGGCATTGCAGATGGCCGTCGATATCACCAACCGCCAGTTCATCGCCCAGCTGATCGAGAAGGAGCGCCGCGAGCATCGCAGCGGCGGCCGCTGGGTGATCGTGCCCATCGTGGCGATGACCATCGCCTACCTGACGCCGCTCTATTACCTGTTCGTCACCATCTTCAAGACCTCGCAGGAATATGCACGCAAGGGCGTGCTCGAGTTGCCCGATTCGCTGGCGCCCATCGTCGACAACGTCGTGCAGGCCTGGACAATAGCGAACATGGGGCAGGCGTCGCTGAACTCGTTCAGCTACGCCGTGATCGGCGCGGCTATCGCCGTCGGCATCGCGGCGGCCGCGGCCTATGGCATGACGCGGCTCAACCTGATCGGCGCCAATGGCTGGTTCATGCTGATCTTCACCGGCACGCTGTTCCCGTTCCAGATGTACCTGGTGCCGCTGCTGTTCGGCTATCAGCGCGTCGGCATCATCAACAGCTGGGGGGGCATGCTGCTGGTCTATGTGGCGCTCTGTATCCCCTTCCCGCTGCTGGTGCTGCGCAACGCCTTCTCTGGCATCACCAGGGAAGTGGACGAGGCGGCGCGCATCGAGGGGGCGTCGGAGTGGCGGGTGTTCACCTCGATGATCCTGCCCAACGCCACCGGCCCGCTGATCGCGCTCTACCTGCTGCAGTTCACCTTCATCTGGAACGACCTGCTGTTCAGCTCGATCCTCGCCAACGGCATCGAGGTCCGCTCCATCATGGTGGCGCTGCAATCGCTGCAGGGCACCTATTCCACGCTGGGCCCCAACGTGGTGATTACGGCCACGCTGATTTCGAGTATTCCCACCGTGCTTTTGTTCGTGGCGCTGAGGAAATATTTCATGGCCGGTCTGCAGCTTGGGTCCAAATGAGCACCTTCGTTCAGCGGGGCTCGAGAAACGCACATTCCGACGACGGGCGGGAAAGCTCGATCGCCGCGCAGGTGCACGATGTGCTGATGGAGCGCATCCTCGACATGGAACTACCGCCGTTCGAGGAACTGTCGGAGGCACGGCTTGCCGCCGAGTTCGGCGTCAGCCGCACCCCGGTGCGCGAGGCGCTGGCCCGGCTGGCCCGGCGCGGCCTCGTCGACATCCTGCCGCAGCGCGGCACTGTGGTCTCGCCGCTCAGCCACGATCGCATCGCCCGATCGCGCTTCATCCGCGAGGCGCTGGAGCGGCCGCTTGCCCGCCTCGCGGCGGAAAAGCTGACGCCGGAAATCGCGGCGCTCATGACGCGCGAAGTGGCCCTGCAGACCACCTTCGCCAACCTCGCCGACGACCAGAGCTTCCTCGAATCCGACGAGCGCTTCCACGCGCTCATCGCCAAGGCGGCGGGTTTCGAGTCGATCTGGGATGACGTACGTGAGGCAAAGTTCCACATGGACCGCATCCGGCGCATGTCGCTGCTGTCGCAGGAGCACATGTTCTTCATCGTGTGCGAGCACGAGGAAATCCTCGACCGCCTCAAGGCCCGCGACGCGGAGGGCGCCGACCGGACCATCACGGTGCACCTCACCTCGGTGATGCACGAGCTCGACGTCATCCGCGACCGCCACCCGGAATACTTCATCCGCGAGGCCGCGGCGCCTATGGGCGACAGGCGCGAGTGATGGTGTTGCGTTCGCACCGGGAGACTGAACCGGCTGAAAGGCTTTAGTGGGCCGGCACCCTCGGTGATCCGGCTCGAATTCCAGCGCCATTGCGGAGGATTTTGATGGCCGTCGATACCCTGTGTCTTGTCAACCACACCCACACCGACTTCGGCTACACCGACCATGCAGAGTCGCTGTTCCGTCAGCAGCGCCGCATCATCGACAAGGCGATCGAGGTCTGCGAGCGCGAAGCGGGGCGGGGGACAGCGTCGCGGTTCCGCTGGACCTGCGAGGTGACCGAGACGACGCTGCGCTGGTTGCGCGCCGCCAAGCCGGGGCAGGTCGATCGCTTCATGGCGCTGCACCGCGCCGGGCTGATCGGGGTCGGCGCCATGCCGATGCACTGGACGCCGCTGATTTCACCGGCGCTGGCCGAACGCTCCCTCGATCAGTTGCGCGCCCTGCGGGCGGACTATGGGATCGAGGCGCGGACCGCCTGGCAGTGCGACGTCAACGGGCTGGCCTGGCACTGGACCGACCTGCTGCTCGACGCCGGGGTCGAACGGCTGGCGGTGGCTTCCAACCCCTACCGGGGCATGTCGGACCTGCTGGCGCCGCACTACTTCAACTGGGACACGCCGTCTGGCCGGCAGCTGCCGACACTGCACGCCTGGCACTACACCTACGGCACGCTGACCTGGCACTTCAGCCAGGGTGACCTGGACAAATCGCAGCGGGATGTGGACCGCGTGCTGGCGCGGGTGGAGCAGGTGGGGGTCTACCCGTACTCCACCGTGCTGGCGCAGGTCACCAACGCGGCCTCGCCCGACAACGGCTTCCCGACCGAAGAACTGCCCGACTTCGTCGAACGGTGGAATGCCGAAGGCCGCCACCCCAGGCTGGAAATCGCCACCCTCGACCAGGCCTTCGACAAGCTGCAGGCCAGCACGGTCGACGGTCCCGCCCCGCCGACCCTGAGCGGCGACTGGCCCGACTACTGGGCCGACGGCGTCGCCTCGACAGCCCACGAAACCGCCATCGCCCGCAGCGGCGAACGGCTGATCCCGGTCGCCGACATGCTCAATGCGCTGCACCCCGGTGCCGACACCGAGGCACTGGATCAGGCCGTGCAGGACATCACCCTCTACGACGAGCACACCTGGGGCGCCTACTGCTCCACCGACCTGTCGCAGTCGCCCTTTACCCGCTTCCAGTGGTCGTGGAAGACCGAGCGCGCCCAACAGGGTTTTGCCACCGCGCTCGAGGCGCTCACCACCGCGGCCCGCTCCCACGCCCGTTCGGTCACCGGGCAGAAGGTGGAAGGGGACATCCAGTTCCGCCGCAACACCGCGCCCAAGGTGCCCATCGAGGCGCAGGCCTACTACGTCTTCAACCCCACCGGCGCCCCCCGCCGCGTCCACTGGCCGCTGACGCACGACCTCGGCGGCGCCGCCCCGGCGACGATCCTCAACTCTTATGTCTGCGACCGCTTCCTGCCGGGCATGGATGTCGAGCGCTTCGGCTTTGGCCACTCGCTCGATCACGTCATCGCCGTCGATCTGCCCGCCTGGGGCCAGGCCGTGGTGCGCCCCACCAAGGTCGATAGTTCGGCTCTCGCGCAGGGCGGCGAAAACTGGATCGAAACCGCCCGCTGGCGCCTGAGCGTCAATCCGGCCGATGGCACCATCGCCGCCCTGATCGACAAGGCATCCGGCAAGGACGTCTCGCCCTCAGCCCTGCAATCGGGCCTGGTGGTGCACGAGACGCTGGTGGATGAAAGCCAGCGCCGCAACGCGCTCTTTGCCTATGACGTCGACGCGGCGGATTGGTCAAAGCTCGAGTCGCTGGTCTGGCCCAACCCGAAGACCGCGTTCAACCGGGTCACCGGGACGGTGACCGGGGTCAGCGCCGGCCGTGCGACGCTGATGGGCGCCGAGATCGACGTCGACCTGGCCTGGCCGCATGGCGAGACCGTGCGCGTCACCTATCGCCTGCCCTTCGACGGCCCGGGCATCGAGGCGACCATTGCGCTCGAAAAGCAGCGCATCGAGACCACCGAGGCCTTCTACATGATCTTCGCCGCTCCCGGCGACCGCGCCGAAGTGAAACTCGATATCGGCGATCACGTCGTCGACGCAGCGACCCAGCAGCTCGACCGCGGTTGCCTGACCTGGGCCTCGGTACAGCGCTTCGCCGCGCTGGCGACCTCCGACATGGCCCTCGTTGTCGCCTCGCCGGACGCCCCGCTGGTGCAGCCCTTCGGCCTCCAGACCGAAGAGGCCGGCGGCAGGCGGCTCGACGGACCGGAACTGGCGTTCCAACTGGTGAACAACCACTGGAACGTCAACTTCGCCGCCAGCCAGAGCGGCCGCATCACGGCAAGGTTCCACCTGCTCCCGCAGGCAGCCTACCACGAAGCCGGGGCAATTTCCTTTGCGGCCCAGGCCTGCACCCCGCCGGTCGTCGTTCGCGCCTATGATGCCGATCTCAAGGCCCCGGCACCGCTGCTGGATGTCGCCTCCGATGCTCCGGTCGAAATCCGGCTGCGCCCCGCCCGCTCCGGTGACGCCGTCCGCCTTGACCTCGTGAACACCGCCAGCTCGGCCAATGCGGTGAAGTTCGCCATCCCCGGCTTCATCATCACACAGGCACGCCCCATGGACGCGCTCGACCTCGAGCCGTCCGGCTCCAAGGTGGAAGTGACGGACGGCCAGATCAGCCTCGACCTTTCCCCCCACCAGCGACGCACCCTTCGTCTGGTGATCGCGGCGGAACGCGCAACGCAATGAATCGACGGAGCCGGAGCGTAGCGCCCCGGCTCCGCCCACGATCCGCAGAGCTTCGCTTTGTCCCGGACCTCATTCTAGACGAGCAGGAAGTCACCTGCCGCGATGATGCCGCTCGACAGCACCGCAATCGCAATGGCGTCGCCGCCCGATCCGCCATTGGCGTCCCAGTAGAGCGTGCCCCTGTCGGCTCCGGAATTGTCGAAGATGAAGTAGCCGCCGGGGCCATGGCTCGCGGCGCCGGCGCTGCCGGCATAGGCCAGGTCTATCGACCCACCCGCCACCAGCCCCCCGCCGAACGCCGAACGCCGCTGCATCGATCTGCAACTTGTCCGTGCGGGTGGCAAAGTCGGTTAGCCGGTCCGCGCCGTGAGCTGGGCCATTGCATCGCCATAGGTCGGGGAGGAGTTCGACCCTGAGCAGGCGCGAGCTGCGTTCGTGGGTGACCAGCACATACTGGCCATACTTAGAAAAGCCCATCAGATCGGCCTCCCAGTGGCCCGGAATGGTCCGATCGCTGGCCTCGGCGGGACGAGCCGCGAGGGCGCGACGCCGGCTCATCCGGCTGGCCGGCGAGCCTCCGTCCGGTCGGAAACCCTCAGTTCGCCAGCCCGCGAATCCGCCCCTCGATGAACCGCCGTTCCGCCTCCTGCTCGGTAAACTGCAGCGCGGTCTCGTAGGCCGTTTTCGCCTCGTCGCTGCGACCAAGCCGCCGCAGCAGGTCGGCCTTCGCCGAGTGGGCGTAGCGGAACCCGCCCAGTTCTCCCCGTTCGAGCAGTCCCCCGATCAGCCTCAGCCCCGCCTCCGGCCCATCCCGCATGGCGACCGCCACGGCCCGGTTGAGCTGCACCACCGGCGATCCGTCTGCCCGGAGCAGCAGGTCGTAGAGCGCCACGATCTCGGCCCAGTCCGTCTCCTCCGCCGTCGGGGCACCGCAATGCACCGCCGCGATTGCCGCCTCTATCGTATAGGCCGCCACCGGCTGCTGCGCGAAGGCGCGGCGCACCAGCCCGCTCCCCTCGGCAATCTGCGCCTGGTCCCAGCGCGCCCGGTCCTGGTCGGCGAGCAGCACGATGTCGCCGTCTGGCCCCACCCGCGCCGCGCGTCGCGCGTCCTGCAGCAGCAGCAGCGCCAAGAGGCCGAGCGCGTCGGGTTCCGGCCGCAGCTCGACCAGTTGCCGGCAAAGCCGGATCGCCTCGGCAGAGAGTTCGGCGCGGATGGCGGCTTCCCCGTCGCTCGCCGAGTAGCCTTCGTTGAAGATGAGATAGATGACGTGCAGCACCGCATCGAGCCGCCCTGCCAGTTGCTCGGGCTCGGGCACCTCGTAGGGCAGGGCAAGCTCCCGGATCCGCGCCTTCGCCCGCACGATCCGCTGCGCGATGGCCGGGGTCCGTGACAGGAAGGCGGCCGCAATCTCCTCGGTGGTCAGCCCCGCCACCTCCCGCAGGGTCAGCGCGATCCGCCCGTCGGCCGGAATCTCCGTGTGGCAGCAGGTGAAGATCAGCCGCAGCGCGTCGTCGGCGATCGACTCGGCGTCCTCGGGCATCCACGCCTTCTCCTCGGTCGCGGCAATCTCGCGGGCGATGTCGCCGAACTTCGCCCGCCTCCGGATCCGGTCGATGGCCTTGAAGCGCCCGGCCGACACCAGCCAGGCGCGCGGATTGGCCGGCACGCCGGTCTTCGGCCACTGCTCGGAGGCAGCGAGAAAAGCGTCGTGCAAGGCCTCCTCCGCCCGGTCGAAGTCGCGCAGCAACCGGATCATCGTTGCCAGCACGCGCCCCGATTCAGCCCGCCAGATCGCCTCGATGTCGCTCAAGGCCGGTCAGGGTCAGGGATGCTGTAGATCGGTCGAACCTCGATCGTGGCGAGCCGCGCCATCGGAATGCCCGCCGCAAGCCGGATCGCCTGGTTCATGTCCCGCGCCTCGATCAGGATGAAGCCGCCGAGGTGCTCCTTGGTCTCGCTGAACGGCCCGTCGGTAGTCGATATCTCGCCGCCCCGCACCTTCACGATCACTGCGGTCTCCGGACCCTGCAGCGCTTCGGCGGCGATGAAGTGACCGCTCGCGTCGAGGTCCTTGTCGTAGTTCAGCGAGTCGCGATCGAACGCGCGCCTTTCGGCCTCCGACAGTCCGCTGAAGATATCGGGTCCGCTATGGACGAGGCAGAGGTAGCGCATCTGAGCACCCTTTCGCGTGATGGTGCCGGCTAGTCGAAGGGTGGCCCATCAATTCGACAACGGCAACGTCAGGCAATCGGAAAAACCCGCCACCACTGCTGGCGCCGCACCCACCGGTGACAGCAGCGGCCGCAGCGTTCAGGCAGTTCGGGGCTTCGGACGTACCCTTACGGCCAGGCCGGCTTCATCGGATCCGGGATCGCCACTGGCCGTATCGCGTCGAGCTTGCTGTTGACGAAGTTACGGTCGAGCTTGCCCAGCGCCGTGTTGACCTCGACCTGCCAGTTCTGCTGCGCCGTCCGCGCCGCGATCTCGTCATTTAGGCAGATGGTCTTCTTCAACCCGTTGCGAACATAGGCGCTCGCCTGGTCATCCGGCACCGACACGCAATAGGCATTGGCAGCGCCGGCAGTGGCAACAATCAGCAATGTGGCGATGAGGGTGCGCATCAGGCAGATGTGGTCGCCCCTCCGGCAAACTCAAGGCCCTACAGTCGGTTTTCTACTAACTCGCATCGAACCAAACGGTGCCCTAGCATTCCGGCTGGGGAGCACTTCAGTGGTCAAAAGATACAGCAACGTATCCAGAATCGCGACGGCCAGGCAAGCGGCCGCACCACGATACGCCCTGCAGTGGATCGCGCCGCTGCTGGTGTCCGTGGTCTTTATCCTTGCGGCCTGCTTCCTCATCATCTTCGCGCCGCCGGACCGGGCGCAGGCCATCATCATCGTGGCCATAGGCCTGTTGATCGTGGGCGTCGGACTGGCGGGCTTCGGTGTGTTGAGGCTCAAGCTGCCCGGCATGGATCTGGCGCTTAACCGCGACGAACCCGCCGCCATGGGTCCTACCCCGCCGCCGACCGCGAAGGCCGAGCATGACAAGTAGTCTTGGACGGCTCGATGAACTGGTCACGTTCTGCGCTTCGACGGCCGACATCGGCGAGTGCATTGCCCGCGTCGAACTGGAACTCGAGTTGCGGCTCGGCGGGCGCCGCGCTGTGGTCTACCTGCTGGAGCGCGAGAATTGCTGGCTCGCCCGGGTAAATCAGGCGGAGCCCCGAGGGTTTCAGGACAGCCTCGACCTTTCCGAGCACCCTGCAGGCGTGCTGCGATACGATTGCCTGAGGGGGCCGACTCTGGTCGGGGCAATCCTGATTGCCCCGGACGCGAAAGGTGCCAATCCACCTCCGGCCGATATGCACTCGTTCAACATCGTCATCGGCGTGGTGCTGTTTCTCTACAACCGGCTGGTCTCGGTCAATCTGCTCGCCAACAGCCATGCCCCGATCGATTTTCTGCAGTCGGTCAGTAATTACCCACCCCCTTGTCATCGGGGTAAATCCCTGAATCTCTGGGGCTATGGACAGAGGTGATTTGCAGCAGCTCAGCAAAGAGCAACTGATCGAGTTGGTGCTGCGGCTTCAGCGGCCCGACAAGAATTCGCG
>CAMDAL010000154.1 GCA_945888565.1 Devosia equisanguinis
CGATCACGGCGAGGCGGGTGAAGATTTCGCAGAGCAGGTGCGCCATCTGCTCCAGCGCCGAGCGGCGGCCCATGGCGACGATCCACTCGCGATGGATGGCGCTGTCGAGCAGCGTCATCAGCCATAGCAAGCGGGCCAGGTGCGGGTGACGCTCGGTGATGGCCCTCAGGTTGGCGTGCGGGAAGGTGACCACGCGACAGGTCGAGAGCGCGCCGACCGAGTGGTCCATCGTCTTGAGCAGGAACGAGTGCAGGTCGACGAAGTCGCCGGGCACGTGGATGGCGGTGATCTGCCGCGCGCCATCGGCAAGGAGGTGGTAGCGGGTCGTGAAGCCCTGGGCTACCAGCATCGACCGATCCGGCCGATCGCCTTCGCGGACCAGGTCGGCGCCTGCTTCAAAGGTTTCCACCGGCCCGGCGGCGGCCAGCAGGGCAGCCTTTTCTTCGTCGGACACCCGGTCCCGACGTTCGAGCTTGCTGATAAAGGCAGCGATATCGGCGTCGTCGGCCAAGATGTCCTCGCAGGCAGTTAGCAGGCTCAACGCCAGTCGAGGTGATGCTGTTCCGTTGGGGGGACGCGGCTCCGAGGCCGAAATGCAAAGCGGTTCGGATGGAACAATCTGCGCGGTCGCAGGCTAACCCTTGTTAGTGCGAGACAACGGAGGGTCGGGCAAATGACGTTCATGACCGACGAGAGTTCTGAGACACCGCGCCGACGCCAGACTTCGGCAGAGGCCATGGCGGGTCGCGAAGCAGCAGTGCTGGTCCGCGACCTCAATCGCCGGCTGGGCTCGTGGCAAGCCGCATCCGTGAAGGTGCACACGATGGCGCAGCGACTGAAGGCGGCGGGGCAGGAAGACCCCTCGGTTGAGGAAGAGGCGCAGACGCTGCTGCATGTGCTGTCGGTGGAGCTTGGGCGCTTCGAGGCCATGCTGCTGGGGCAATCGGAGCGGGTGGCCAGCCACGGTCGCGTCAACGATACGCGGCGGTCGTTCGAGATGGTCGGGGAGCGACTTCGGGCGACCCTGCAGTTGCTGGGGAGCCACCCGAAGGTGGAGTGAGCGCCGGGTGGCGCGCACTCCCGGATTGATCAGGCAGCCTTGCGATTCACGTCGCCAACGGCGACCTGGCTCAGCTTCTCGTCGGTGGCTTCTTCTTCCTTCAGCGTGGCATCGAGCAGGCTGACAACCTCCTTCATGCCCAGCTGAGCAGCCCAGGTCTTGAGGGTGCCGTAGCGGGCGATCTCGTAGTGCTCGACCGCCTGGGCGGACGAAACGAGGCCGGCATCGAGGGCTACCGTGCCCTTGAACTCATCCATGATCGACTTGCCTTCCTCGAGAATGCCGAGGATGGCGTCGCAGGTCTTGCCGCGGGCCGGCTTGCCGAGCAGTTCGAAGACCTGCTCCAGCCGCTCGATGTGGCCTTCGGTCTCTTCGAGGTGCTGCTCGAAGCCGGCCTTGAGCTGCGGCGAGGTTGCGGCCTTGGCCATCTTCGGCAGCGCCTTCACGATCTGCTTTTCGGCGTAGTAGATGTCCTTGAGGGTATCGAGGAACAGGTCGTCGAGGGTCTTTTCTTCGGCCATCTTGGCTCTCCGCTGTGTTGGTTGGAAAAGGCGGCGGTGTCGCCGCGCTGTGGACTCCAATCTTGCACGACACGGAAGGTTCCCCCGGATCGGGTTGGCAGAATGGGCGGCTTGACGAAGTAACCAACCGGTGAATTAGTGCGTGCCGGGCGGCGTGAGGATGCCGGCCAGCTCTTCCAGCGACGAGGACTTACCCAGGTGAAATACGCGATCGTCGGCGTCGGTGGACGCCATGCCATGTTCCGAAAGGCGATCACCGAGACGCATGCCGCAGGCAACGACCTGGTGGCGCTGTGCGACGTGAACCAGACCCGCCTGGCGCTCTCGGCCTCGAAGATCGCCAACCAGCCGGGCAACGGCATAGCCACATACGAGGCCGGGGATTTCGGGCGGATGATCGCCGAGCAGCAGCCCGACACGGTGATCGTCACGACGCCCGACTACATCCACCACGAGTACATCGTCGCTGCGCTCAGGGCCGGGCGGGACGTGATGACCGAAAAGCCGATGACGGTGGACCTCGGCAAGCTCAAGGCCGTGCTCGACGCGCAGCGGGAGAGTGGCCGGAAGCTCACGGTCACCTTCAACTACCGCTACACGCCGGCCCGCACGCAGCTCAAGGACCTGCTGATGAGCGGGGCCATCGGCGAAATCGAGGCGGTGGATTTCCGCTGGTATCTCGACCGGGTGCACGGCGCCGACTATTTCCGCCGCTGGCACCGCTACAAGGAGAAATCCGGTGGGCTGCTGGTGCATAAATCCACCCACCATTTCGACCTGATGAACTGGTGGGTCGGCTCGACGCCAAAGACGGTGAGCGCGAACGGCAAGCGGGTGTTCTACACGCCGCAGATGGCGCAGCAACTGGGGCTCGCGGACCATTCTGACCGCTGCCATACCTGCCCGGTGTTCGACCGGTGCGACTACCGGCTGGACATCGCGACCGACGAGGCGCTGCGGGAACTCTACCTCGAGGCGGAGGGCGACGATGGCTATTTCCGCGATCGCTGCGTGTTTGCCGACGACATCACCATCGAAGACACCATGCAGGTGCAGGTGAAATACGCCAACGCCGTGATGCTGAACTACACGCTTTGCGCCTATTCGCCCTGGGAAGGGCTGGAGATCAAGTTCCATGGCACCAAGGGTGAGCTGACGCACCGGCACGTGGAGGTGCACGGCGTGTTCGGCGGCGAGCGCGACAAGGCGCACGAGGACAACATGACCACGACGCTGCACCTGCATGGCGGGTTGCCCGAAAGCCTCGACGTGTGGGCCGGGCAGGGGGACCATGGAGGGGCCGATCCGGTGATGCTGGGCTACCTGTTCGACCCTGAGGGGACCCCGGCCGACCGCTACAACCGCGCCTCGACCCACCAGGAGGGTGCGTGGTCCATCCTGACGGGCATCGCCGCCAACCGGTCGATCGCCACAGGGCAGACGGTGGATGTCAATGCGATGCTGGCCGAGGCGGGGATTGCGCTCGAGCGGTAGGGCTTCAGCGTTCGGCGAGGAACCGGCGGTAGTTGGTCGAGGGGATCGGCCGGCACAGCGTCTGGCGGGCGATGGCGAGTCCGGCAGCTGACAGGGCGTGCCAGCGCTCGGGATCGCCGGCCAGCGCCTGCATCTCGCGGGCAGCATGGTCGAGCCTGGCGTCGGCCCAGGCCAGGCCGGGACCGCCGACATAGCGGCCGGTGGCATCGCTGACCGGCACCAGATCGTAATCGATATCGATGGCGGCTCCACCGGTAAACTCGGCGGGCGCTGACCAGCCGGTGACGATCACCGGAGTGCCTACCGTCATCGCCTCGGCGACCGGCAATCCAAAACCTTCCGAGCGGTGCAGCGAGACGAGGCAATCGGCGCCTGCGATCAGTTGCAGCACCGCGTCGTCGTCGAGATGTTCGGTCATGACGGTGATGTTTGGCCGGCCGGCGATGGCGGCGCGAAGATCCTGCATGGCGGTGTCGTCATGGTCGCTGAATGAGGCCTTCACCACGAGGGCGGCCTCGGGCGAGCCGGGCACGAAGGCGCGCTGGAAGGCGGTGATGGCGCCCATCGGGTTCTTTCGCGCCGCGGTGGAGCGCGCGTCGAACATCGTGAGAAAGGTAAAGGGCCGGTGCGGGCCTGCTATCGACGGCAAAGCAAAAGGGCCGCCCGAGGGCGGCCCTTGCAGCTGGTGGCTGTGTCGTGGCTCAGTTCAGGCGCTGGCCGTTGGCGCCGAAGAGGTGGACGAGGGCCAGGTCGGGGGTGACGCGCAGCTTCTCGCCCGGCGCTGCGTTGATGCGCTCGCGGAAGATGCCGGTGACGGTCTGCGTGCCGAGGCGGGCGAGGACCGAGGTCTCCGAGCCGGTCGGCTCCAGCACGATCACTTCGATCTCGATGCCGTTGGGGTCGAGCTTGAAGTGTTCGGGACGGATGCCATAGGTGGTGGCGCCGTCGGCCCGGTTGGAGACGGGCAGGTTGATGCCGTCAGCGGTGCGGAAGCCTTCCGGGGTCATCGCGCCCTGGATGAAGTTCATCGACGGCGAGCCGATGAAGCCGGCCACGAAGACGTTCTGCGGGCGGTCATACAGATCGAGCGGCGAACCGGCCTGCTCGATAATGCCGTCCTTCATCACCACGATCTTGTCGGCCATGGTCATGGCCTCGACCTGGTCGTGGGTCACGTAGATGGTGGTGGTCTTGAGCCGCTGGTGCAGCTCCTTGATTTCGGCGCGCATCTGCACGCGCAGCTTGGCGTCGAGGTTCGACAGCGGCTCGTCGAACAGGAAGACCTGCGGATCACGCACGATGGCGCGGCCCATGGCAACGCGCTGGCGCTGACCGCCGGAGAGCTGGCGCGGCTGGCGGTCGAGCAGGGTCTGGAGGCCCAGGATCTGCGCGGCGCGATCGACCTTCTGCTTGATCTCGGCCTTCGGCACGCCCTTGAGCTTGAGCGAGAAGCCCATGTTCTGCGCTACCGTCATGTGCGGGTAGAGCGCGTAGTTCTGGAACACCATGGCGATGTCGCGTTCCTTGGGCGGCAGGTCGTTCACGACGCGATTGCCGATGCCGATCTCGCCCGAGGAGATTTCCTCGAGGCCGGCGATCATGCGCAGCAGCGTGGACTTGCCACAGCCCGACGGGCCAACCAGCACCACGAATTCGCCATCGGCGATGTCAACAGATACGCCCTTCAGCGCTTCGAAATTGCCGTAGTGCTTGCCGGCCTTGTTGATAGTTACAGGCGCCATGAAGTCTCCTCCCGAGTGTGGGCCACTGCCCCTCTATGCCCGGAACAATCGGGCGGGCCTTGCTCGCCGGTCAAGCCGGTTTCGCATTTTATAATACCAAAGTCGTAGTAAAGAATAATACGAAAGTCGTAGAAATTTGGAACAAAGGGCGATCGGCGCGGCGCGCTGGTGGTCGAGACTGGTTCCGGATACCAAGGGGCATGCCGTACACCATCGCCGATATGCACGACCTTGATCGCACTGACCCGCTCGCGCGCTATCGAGAACGATTCAGCCTGCCTGACGGGGTGATCTATCTCGATGGCAACTCGCTGGGAGCGCTGCCACGCGCCGTGAAGGCGCGGATGGATGAGGTGGTTGCCACCCAGTGGGGCGAGGGGCTGATCCGCTCGTGGAACACGCATGACTGGATCGACCTGCCGGATCGGGTCGGTGACCGCGTTGGCCGGCTGATCGGGGCGGCGCCGGGGACGGTGACGGTGGCGGACTCGACGTCGGTCAACCTGTTCAAGGCGCTTGGCGCGGCCTTGCGGCTCAGGCCGGGCCGTCGCGTCATCCTGACCGAGAAGGGGGACTTTCCCACCGACGGCTATGTCGCTACCGGCCTGGCGGAGCTGATGGGGCAGGGGCACGAGGTGCGCTTCGTCGCGGCTGACGAACTGGCGTCGGCGCTTTCGCCGGAGGTGGCGGTGCTGCTGGCGACCGAGGTCAACTATCGAACCGGGGCGCGGCTTGACATGGCTGCGCTCAGTGCGGCCGCTCATGCCGTCGGCGCCCTGACGATCTGGGACCTCTGCCATTCGGCTGGGGCTTTCCCGGTCGACCTGGGTGCCGTCGATGCCGATTTTGCAGTGGGCTGCGGGTACAAGTATCTCAATGGCGGCCCCGGCGCTCCAGGCTTTGTCTACGCGGCGGTGCGCCACCATGCCGACCTGCGGCAGCCGCTGACCGGCTGGCTCGGCCATGCGGCGCCCTTCAGCTTCGCCGAGGACTATCGCCCGGCCGAGGGGATTGCGCGGATGCGGGTCGGTACCCCGCCGATCCTGTCGATGCAGGCGCTGGACGCGGCACTCGATGCGTTCGAGGGCGTCGACCTCAGAGAGGTCAAGGCAAAGGCGGACCGGCTGTTCTCGATCTTTACCGCGGCGGTTGCCGAGCTTGGCCTCAGTCTCGCGACGCCGGCCGATCCGGAGCGGCGGGGTACGCAGGTGTCGCTTCGTCACCCGGAGGCGTACGCGGTGATGCAGGCGCTGATCGGGCGTGGCGTGATCGGTGACTTTCGCCAGCCGGACATCATGCGCTTCGGCCTGACCCCGCTCTACCTGCGCTACGAAGACGTGTGGGCGGCGGCGGGAATCCTGCGCGAGATTATCACCAGCGCGGCGTGGGACCGGCCAGAATTCAGGCGTCGGGCCAAAGTCGTCTGAGCGAAAAACGGAAAAGATTGTCCCCGATCGTCATTTGATCCCAAGGAACCCCTTGGCGGGAGCGTCACATGCTCGCATAAATCATGGGGCAGACGGGTGAGGCTGCTGTCCATTGGGATGGGCGAGGGTGGAATGAGAGTAGATCGACGTATCCTGGGCGGGCTTGGCGCCATCGCGGCGCTGGTCATGCTGTCCGTGCCAGCGCTGGGGCAGCAGAGTTTCTCGCGCGGCTATGGCGCGGGACCGAGCAATCCGGAAAAGGTGCGCAGCCTGACCGGCACGCCCGAGTTCCGATCGTTCCTGCCCGAAGTCGTGGACCTCTCGTCCTATTTCCCGGTGCCGGGAGACCAGGGCCAGCAGGGTAGCTGCACCGCCTGGGCGGCAGGCTATGCGGCACGCGCCTACTACGCGGCGGCGGTGGAGCAGCGGCGGATCACGCAGCCGCAATAGATCCCGAGCCCGGCCTTCATCTACAGCCTGATCGTCGCCGATCCGGCCGACTGCGGTTCGGGCAGCGCCAACGTGCTGGCGCTCGAGGTGCTGAAGCAGTTCGGATCGCTCTCGCTGGCCGACTATCCTTACCTGGACGATACCTGTGCGCTGCCGACCGACGCGCAGTTCGAGTCCGTTTCCGACTTCAAGATCAAGGACTACCTGCGGGTGGACCACACCCGGCTCGACCAGGTGAAGGGTGAGCTCGCCGACGGCAATCCGGTGATCATCCGCATCGTTCCCGAGGAGAATTTCGACACGCTGTGGAACCAGCCGGACGGGGTGTGGCGCGCGCCGCCGCTGCCAGAGGACTCGTTTGGCCATGCGATGGTGCTGGTGGGCTACAACGAGGCCAAGCAGACCTTCAAGTTCATCAACTCGTGGGGGCCCGACTGGTCCGATGGCGGCTACGGCCGCATGGATTACCAGACGTTCCTGAACCGGGTGACCGAGTCGTTCGTGATGGTGCTACCGACGGGCGAGCCGACGGTGCCCGTCGCCGACCTCGACCCCGAACTGGCGCCGTCACCCGAGGAGCCGATCGTGCCGGAAGAGCCGGCGCAGCCCGCCGATCCGACGCCCAAGCAGGTGGTGGATTTCTCCGGCCTGCAATGCGCCAAGGTGCAGATCTCGAAGCGTGGGGACCGCAAGGTCGCCGAAGGGTTCGTCAGCCGGCCGGAGGACCTCGAGACCGTCAGGACGCAACTGGCGGGCGAAGTCGACGAGGTCGACGTCAAGCTGGCGCCCTGGCCTCAGTGCGAGGCGCTGATGACGCTCGACGCGCAACTGGCGGAAGCCGACGCGCCGAAGATCGAGGTCACTGCGACCGAGCTCAAGGCGGGGGACCTGTTCGGCATCACCGTCGATACCCCGAACTTCGACAGCTACGTGCATGTGGCCTACGTGCAGGCCGACGGCACCGTGGTGAACCTGCAGCAGGTGAACGCGGACAACCTTTCGACGCTGGCACCGCGCTCCGAGATCAAGTTCGGCGATGGCCAGAACGGCCGCGCCAAGTTCGAGGTCAGCGGGCCGTTTGGCGACGAGATGCTGCTGGTCATCTCCTCACGGGCACCGCTGTTCGCCGAGCCGCGGCCGCAAGTGGAGACAGAGCGCGAGTTCCTGACGGCGCTGCGCGAAGCGATCCTGACCCGCCCCAACAAGAAGAGCCCGGAACGCTTTATCTCCGCGGCCTTCGTCCCCATCCACACCTCCGAGTGAGCGAAATGCTGAAGCTTGTCCGTATCGTCGCAATCGGCCTGCTGCTGGGGGCGGCCCCGCTCGCCATCGCGCAGGAGAACTTCTCGGCCAATGACATCGTCGACGCGCTGACCCCCAAGGAAAAGACGCGCGGCCTCACGGTGACCGAGACAAACATCGACGAGGCGCCGTCGATTTCGATGCGCGTGCAGTTCGCCTATGACTCCGACGAACTGGAGAACGAGGCAATCCTTGCAATGCGGGCCCTCGGCGCAGCGCTGCGCGACGAGCGGCTCAAGGACTATCGGTTCCAGATCATCGGCCACACCGACGCCAAGGGTTCGGATGCCTATAATCTCGAGCTGTCGAAGCGCCGGGCCGCGGCGGTGGTGGAGCACCTGGTGTTCTTCCATAATGTCGATGCCGGCCGGCTGGTCGCCATCGGCATGGGCGAGACCGACCCCACCAACACGGCGGACCCGGACGCGGCAGAGAACCGTCGCGTCGAAATCATCAATATCGGGTCCTGACCGAGAGACTTTGCGACCAGCCTAAAGCCTAAGTTAAGTGCTCGTGGATAGCTTAACCTGCTCCCGCGGCTGTCGCGGGGGCCGGTTTGGTGTGCTGACCTTGCAGTCTCTACCTCGCATGCTTTTGCACCTTGGTGCGACTTTGCTGCGGCCTACTGTGGCCCCGGCCGTCGTCACCTTGGTCGTCATGCCGGCGGTGGCCTGGTTTGCAGCCGCGCAGAACCAGGCCGTCTTCGAGCAGCGCATCCGCGCCGATGTGCTCAAGGAAATGAGCGTCATCCGGGCCAAGCTGGAAGGCAATATCAGCGGCAACGTGCAGCTGGTGCGCGGGCTTGTCGCGGTGATCTCCACCGAGCCGCAGATGTCGCAGGAGCGCTTCTCCGCTCTCGCCGTGAAGCTGTTCTCGGAGCATTCGCAACTGCGCAATGTTGCCGGGGCGCCCGACCTCGTCGTTGGGCTGATGCATCCGCTCGAGGGCAACGAGAAAGCCATCGGGCTCGACTATCGCACCAATGCGGCACAGCGTGACGCCACGCTTCGCGCCCAGCAGACCGGCCAGATGGTGCTGGCGGGGCCGGTCGACCTGG
>CAMDAL010000155.1 GCA_945888565.1 Devosia equisanguinis
CGCTGCAACTTCACCAACGTCAACGCCACGCTGAAGGTCGGGCGCGACCGGTTCATCAGCCAGAACCCGCGCTTCGCGCTTTCGGCGCTGGCCCGCTACACGCCGGAGCATTTCATCGGGCTGGTCGATGCCTACGGCATCAGCTTCCACGAGAAAACGCTGGGGCAGCTGTTCTGTGATGGCTCGAGCGCGCAGATCGTCAACCTGCTGACTGCGGAGATGCGCAAGGCGAAGGTGACGCTGCAGCTCTCGACCGAGATCACCGGCGTGAGCCATGCCGACGGGCGCTTCGCGGTGGAAACGACCGACGGCGACTTCAGCGCGCAGAGCCTGGTGGTGGCGACGGGGGGCAAGTCGATCCCCAAAATGGGCGCAACGGGCTACGCCTATCAGTTGGCGACACAGTTCGGGCTCAAGGTGACGGAGAGCCGCCCTGCCCTCGTGCCGCTGACCTTCGAGCCGCGCATTCTCGAGCGGCTGGCGCCGCTCTCGGGCATTGCGGTGGACCCGACGCGGATTTCGGTCGGCAAGCGCGGCTTCGAGGAAGCGATGCTGTTCACGCATCGCGGGCTGAGCGGCCCGGCGATCCTGCAGATTTCGAGCTACTGGCGCGAAGGCGACGCGATCGTCATCGACCTGTTCCCGACCGGCAATCTCGGCGACATCCTGCGCAAGGCGCGGGCGGAATCGCCAAAACAGCATCTGCAGACGATCCTCTCCTGGCACCTGTCGAAGCGGCTGGCGCAGATGCTGGCCGAGGATATCGGCATCCAGTCCATGATGGGCGACATGTCGGACAAGACCTTCGCCAAGATCGAGGATGCGCTGCGGGGCTGGACCATCAAGCCGACCGGGTCCGAGGGCTATCGCACGGCCGAAGTGACGCTGGGCGGCATCGACACGGACGGGCTCGATTCCAACACCATGCAGGCGCGGACCGTGCCGGGGCTGTATTTCGTCGGCGAAGCGGTGGATGTCACCGGCTGGCTCGGCGGGTACAACTTCCAGTGGGCCTGGGCCAGCGGCTGGGCGGCTGGGCAGGTGGCTTAGCCAACCTATGACGAACTCGACTTGACCTGTCCGGCCCGCTACCACTCTGCCCCGTCATTCGGAGGAGTTGTGCGATGGCCGAGAAGAAAATCCGGTGGGGTATCCTGTCGACCGCCAATATCGGGCTGAAGAAGGTCACCCCGGCGATTCTGAAGTCGCCGCTGAGCGAAGTCGTTGCCGTTGCGTCGCGCGACAAGTCGAAGGCCGAGGGATATATCGCGGAACTCGGGTTGACCGGCAAGGCGCGCGCATATGGCAGCTACGAGGAGCTGTTCGCAGATCCGAGCATCGACGCCATCTACAACCCGCTGCCCAACCATCTGCATGTCGAGATGACGCTGGCGGCGGCGAAGGCCGGCAAGCACGTGCTGTGCGAAAAGCCGATCGCCATCAACGCGAAGGAAGCCGAGCAGCTTCGGCAGATCCCCGCCGGGATCAAGTTCTACGAAGCCTTCATGGTGCGGTACCATCCGCAATGGGCGCGGGCCCGCGAGATCATCCGCTCGGGTGAACTGGGCGAACTGCGCGCCGTACGCGGCACCTTCACCTACTACCTCACCGACCCCGCCAACGTGCGCAACCAGGTCGATATTGGCGGTGGCGGCATCTACGACATCGGCTGCTACCCGATCACCGCGGCGCGCTTCATGTTCGACGCCGAGCCGCTGCGGGCGGTGTCGCTGGTCGACCGCGACCCGGTGATGAAGACCGACCGGCTGGCCTCGGTGATGATGGATTTCGGCGGCGGCAAGCAGGCGAGCTTCATCTGCTCGACGCAGACCAATCTCGGCCAGTCGCTCGAAGTGCTGGGCACCAAGGGCCGGCTGCAGCTGCTGGTGCCATTCACGCCAAACGCGGACTCGCCGACCGCCATCCTCGTCGACCGCGACTACGACGTGAGCGGCAACATGGCGCGCCGCGAGATCATCGCCCCCTGCGACCAGTACACCGAGCAGGCAAATGCCTTCTGCCGCTCCATCCTCGACGACAAGCCGCTCGAATGGGGTGTCGAGGACGCCATCAGGACCATGCGCGTTATCGACGCCGTGTACGAGAGCGAGAAGACCGGCGGCTGGGCCCAAGTCTAGACCAGCCCTGACGCAAACGGATGGCTGGCGCCGCCCGGCGCCGGCCGCCCTTGCGCTTGAGCGGCGGACATGGAAGGTGCACGGTCACTTCCCCGCCGCTCCGGAATCGCCATGTCGCCGCGCGACCTGATCCTCGCCCTGTTCGTGGTCACCGTCTGGGGCGTCAACTTCGTCGCCATCCGCTGGGGCGTGGACGAAGTGGCACCCCTGCTGATGACGGCGTTGCGCTATCTGCTGGCCGCGTTGCCGGCAGTGTTCTTTATCCGCCGGCCGGCCGTGTCGTGGACCATCCTGATCGGCTACGGCTTCGCCATCGGTGTCGCCCAGTTCGGGCTACTGTTCGTGTCTATCAAGCTCGGCATGCCGGCGGGGTTGAGTTCGCTGGTGATGCAGTTGCAGGCGTTCTTCACCATCGGACTGGCAGTGCTTTTCCTAGGAGAGCGGCCAAGCCCGGTGCAGTGGCTGGGCGCGGCGGTGGCGTTTGCCGGTATTGGGGCGATCGCGCTGGAGCGGCTCGACGGCGCTGGGTTGATCCCGCTGCTGATGACGATCGCGGCGGCCTTCTTCTGGGGTGTCGGGAACATCGTCACCAAGCGGGCCGGTCAGATCGACATGCTGGGGTTCGTTGTCTGGTCAGCGCTGGTGCCGCCGATCCCGCTGCTGGCACTGTCGCTGCTGTTCGAAGGGCCGGGTGCAATCCCGGCGGCGATGCAGAACCTCACCCTCATTGGAGCCAGCTCGCTGTTGTTCATTTCCTACGGCGCGACGCTGTTCGGCTACGGGACCTGGAGCATGCTGCTGTCGCGCTATCCGGCGGGGCTGGTGGCGCCGTTCTCGCTGCTGGTGCCGATCGCGGGGATCGGTAGCGCCGCGCTGCTGCTGGGCGAGGCCATTTCGGGGATCGAGATTGCCGGCAGCGTGCTGGTGTTCGCCGGCCTGTTGCTCAACGTGTTCGGGCCGAGGCTACTGGCGCGGCGAGGGCCGGGTACCCTCTGAGGCGGGGCGAGGCGGAAACAGAAAGGACGCCGTCGGTGCTGACGGCGTCCTCGGAACTCCGGGTTCAAACCAGACGGATTATTCTTCCGCCGGCCCGTCCTCACCCACCGGTTCGTCGCTCTCGGGCTCGCTGATACGCTCGACTGCCACCACCTTTTCGCCATCGGCGGTGCGGAAGACGCGAACGCCCTTCGACGAGCGGCTGGTGTAGCGGATGCCGTTGACCGGCACGCGGATCAGCTGGGCGCCGTCGGAGATCAGCATGATCTGGTCGGCATCCTCAACCGGGAAGGCGGCGACGAGGCGGCCGATCTCGGCGGTCTTGGTCTGGTCGGTGGCCTTGATGCCCTTGCCGCCGCGGTTCGAGATGCGGAACTCGTAGCTGGACGACCGCTTGCCGAAGCCAAACTCGGTGATGGTGAGGACGAACTGCTCGGCCGCGCCCATCGCGATATACCGCGCCTCGTCGATCGAGGCGACCTCGCCGGCGCCCTCCTCGGCTTCCTCAGTCGTATCGACCTCGGGTTCGGCCTCGACCTCGTCGCCGGTCGCGGCGCGACGGATAGCGCCCGACTGCTTGAGGTATGCCTCACGCTCAGCCGGCGTGGCATCGACATGGCGCAGTATCGACATCGAGATGACGTTGTCGCCTTCGCTGAGCGAAATGCCGCGCACGCCGGTCGAGGTGCCGGTCGAGCCGTTGCCGCCGAACACCCGGATGTCGGAGGTCTGGAAACGGACCGCCTGGCCAAGCGAGGTGGTCAGCAACACGTCATCGGTTTCCTGGCTGAGTTCGACGCCGATGATCGACTGGCTCGGATCATCGAACTCCATGACGCGCTTGCCCAGCGTCGTGCGGGGCACGCAGTCACTAAGCTTGTTGCGCCGGATGCCGCCGGTATTGGTGGCGAACATCACGTCGTGGTTCAGCCATTCGGCCTCGTCCTCAGGCAAGGGCACGATGGAGGTGATGCGCTCGCCCGGATCGAGCGGCAGCATGTTGACCATGGCACGACCACGGCCCTGCGGCTCCGCGATAGGCAGGCGCCAGACCTTCATCTTGTAGACCTGGCCGAGCGACGAGAAGAACAGCACCGGCGCATGCGTCGAGGCGACGAACAGGCGCGACACGAAATCCGCGTCCCGCGTCGACATGCCGGAGCGGCCCTTGCCGCCACGGCGCTGCGAACGGTAGGCCGAGAGCGGCACGCGCTTGATGTAGCCTTCGTGGGTGACGGTGACGACCATCTCCTCGCGGGCGATGAGGTCCTCGTCCTCGAAGTCGCCGGCCGCCTCGTCGATGGCGGTCTTGCGCGGGGTGTTGAACTGGTCCTTCACCGCGATGAGTTCGTCGCGGATGATGGTCATCACCCGGTCGCGCGAGCGCAGGATGTCGAGGAAGTCGGCGATGTCGACGCCGAGGCCGTTAAGCTCCTCGCCGATTTCGTCGCGGCCGAGCGCGGTGAGGCGGCTGAGGGTCAGCGCCAGGATGGCACGAGCCTGCTCGTCCGACAGCCTGAAGGTGCCGTCTTCGTTGATGGTGTGGCGCGGATCGTCGATCAGCGCGATCAGCGGCGCCACGTCACGCGACGGCCAGTCGCGTTCCATCAGCCGCTCGCGCGCCGTGCCCGCATCGGGAGAGGTGCGGATCGTCGCGATGACTTCGTCGATATTGGCCACCGCGACGGCGAGCCCGACGAGGATGTGGGCGCGGTCCCGCGCCTTGTTGAGCAGGAACCGGGCCCGGCGGGTGACCACTTCCTCGCGGAACTCGAGGAAGGCGCCGAGGATGCCCCTGAGGTTCATCAGCTCGGGCTTGCCGCCGTTCAGCGCAACGAAGTTGCAGCCGAACGAATCCTGCAGCTGGGTGAAGCGGTAGAGCTGGTTCAGCACCACGTCGGGGACGGCGTCGCGCTTCAGCTCGATGACGACGCGCATGCCGTTGCGGTCGGACTCGTCACGGACGTCGGAGATGCCTTCGATACGCTTCTCGCGCACCAACTCGGCGATCTTCTCGATCATCACCGACTTGTTCACCTGGTACGGAATCTCGGTGACGATGACCGCCTCGCGGCCGCCGCGCATCTCCTCGACATGCGACTTGCCGCGCACGAGGATGGAGCCACGGCCGGTCTCGTAGGCCTGGCGGATGCCCGAACGGCCGAGGATGATGCCTGCAGTCGGGAAATCCGGCCCCGGCAGAACCGTCATCAGTTCTTCGGTGAGCGCGTCGGGGTTGTCCATCATCATCAGGACAGCGTCGATTACCTCGCCCAGATTATGGGTCGGGACGTTGGTCGCCATGCCCACGGCGATGCCGGAGCCACCATTGACCAGCAGGTTCGGGAACCGCGCCGGCAGCACGGTAGGTTCCTGCTCGGACGCGTCGTAGTTGTCCTTGAAGTTGACGGTGTCCTTGTCGAGATCCTCGAGCATGAAGCCCGTGATCTTCTCCATGCGCACTTCGGTGTAGCGCATGGCGGCCGGCATATCGCCGTCGACCGAGCCGAAATTGCCCTGCCCGTCGATCAACGTCACGCGCAGGGAGAACTCCTGCGCCATGCGGACCAGGGACATGTAGACTGCATCGTTCGAGTGCGGGTGATACTTGCCGATCACGTCGCCGACCACACGGGCCGACTTGCGGTACGGCCGGTTCCACTCGTAGCCCTGCTCGTACATCGAGTAGAGGATGCGCCGGTGCACCGGCTTCAACCCGTCGCGAACGTCGGGGAGCGCGCGCGACACGATCACGCTCATCGCGTAATCGAGGTACGACTGGCGCATCTCGTCGGAGATGGAGACCGGGGCGATGTCGGAAGGCGGCAGTGCGCCGTTCTGGTCTTCGGGCTTGTCTGTCACGGGGCCGTTTTACAACTGTGAACGCTGGGTTGTGGGTCTATGCGATTCCGGTGCCAAAGACCAATGATGACCGGCGTTTCGGGCAGGTGCCCGGCCGGTCTTCCACGACTATCGCTATAGTTGACAATCACGCCCAATTCGAGGCCCTGAAGGCCCAACTGTGACAAATTGGGCAAAAATGGCCTTGCGCGCGGCCCCTGCGCCGGCCCAGCGGCTGGACGAGCCGACTGTCAGGCCTTATTGAACGCGCCGCCAAGGGTGGGGGCTAGTCCGTTCCGGGAGTTGATTCTATTGTCGAACAAATCTGTATTGTCCAGGATTCAGAACTGGGCCTTCGGGCATGATCGGTCGATCGGCTTCGGGCTGGAGTATCTGGGGCATACGACACTACGATTCCCGCGCCTGCTTGCCCTCCTCGTTCTGCTCATGTCCGTATTCTGCCTGGTGCAGATTCCGCGTATCAGCGTGGATGGCGACATGCTGCGGGTGTTCGCCGACTCGGGTCAGGAATACAAGGACTACCAGGACCTGTCGGAGACGTTCGGCACGTTCGAGAACGACATCAACATCCTGGTCTCGACCGAGAACCTGACCGACCCCGATGTGCTGGCCAGCATCCGCGAGATGTCGCTGGACCTGGGCACTTCGGAATATGTGAGCGGCACCATGTCCGCGTTCACCTTGCGCAGGCCGATGGCCGACGGCACGACGACGGCTGCCATCCCGGAGGACCTGACCGACGCTGCGGCGGTCGCAGCCGCGCTCACCGAACTCCAGCAGTCCGATCCGATGATGCGGAACCTGCTGAGCCCCGACCTGAAGAGCGCGGTGATCATCGTATTCCCCGACCAGGAGGCGGTCAACGCCAATGGCACCAAGGCGATGATCGCCGAGTTGCGCGACCTCGTCGCGTTCTACCAGAGCCCGGACATCGAAGTGACGCTGACCGGGCCGCCGATCTGGACCTCGGAGATGCTCGGGGCGGCCGTGGACGACCAGGTGCGGTTCACGATCTGGGGCTTCGGTCTCGGCGCCCTAATCGCCCTCATCTCCCTGCGGTCGCTGATGGGCGCGGTCATTGTCGCCGCCACGCCGTTCATTGCCGTGATGTGGGTGATGGGGCTCGTGATCTTCACCTTCGGCTCGTTCTCCTTCCTCACCATCATCGTCACCACCATCGTGCTGGTGATCGCCTTCGCGGAGAGCCTGTTCCTGATCTTCAACTGGCTCGCCTACTGGCGGGACGGCATGGACCCCTACAAGGCGGTGAACGAGACCGTCCGGGTGGTGGGACCGGCCAGCGCACTCATCATGCTGACGACGGCGGTGTCGTTCGCATCGTTGTCGCTGACCCCCGGCCAGGGAATCCAGGAGTTCTCGATGGCGGGCGTGCTCGCCTCGGTGACCAATTTCGTCTGCCTGATGACCTTCCTGCCGCTGCTGCTGAAGCTGGCGGTAAAGTGTGGCTTCAAGCTGCCCAAGCCGAGCGTCGCCATCACCGCGCCGATCCCCGTGGCGTGGTACATCGCCCGGCGCTTTGCGCGGCCGATCACGGCAGCGGCCATCGTCGTCACCGGCCTGCTGCTGATCCCCTACGCGCTGATCCAGCCGCACTTCTCGTTCGAGGACATGATGTCCAAGGGCTCCGCTGCCCTGACGGCGGCCCAGACCATCGACGAGGGCGTCGGCGGCGTGGCGCCGCTCTACATCAGCATTCCGCTCGAGCAATCCGATCCCAATGTCGGCGAGCAGGACTTCGAGAAAATTCGTACGGTGCGGGACATCGTCGAAAAGCGCCTCGGCAATGACAAGGCGATTTCGGCCGCCGCCTTCACTCAGTACGAAGCGGCCGGTTTCAACCGCGAGCAGGTGCTGGATGCGGTCGGTGACCTGCGCTCGCGCTTCGTCAACGAGGAGGGCACCCGGGCCCTGATCACCGGCTTCATGCCGCTGATCATCGCCTCGGAGGAACTGAAAGCCCTCAAGGAAGGGATCGAGGCGGACATTCGCGCGGTCGGCATCGAGGGGGCGGAGGTCGGTGGCTTCCGCGTCATGACCACCTATGCCACCGACAACATCGTGCGCGGCCTGCAGTTCGACCTGACGGCCTCGGTGGTGGTGAACCTGTTCCTCATCGGCCTGGCGTTCCGCTCCTGGCGGGTGGCGCTGGCAACCGCCATCCCGAACCTGTTCCCGGTGCTCGGCATGGAGGGGTGGTTGTTCTTTTCCGGCCAGGGGCTGCAACTGACCACCGTACTGGCGCTGACCATCGCGTTCGGCATCGCGGTGGACGACACCACCCACTTCCTGTCGCACTACCTGCATGCGCGGCGCGAGGAAGGCTTCAACCACCATGACGCGATCAAGCACACGATGGAGCGCATCGGCGGCGCCATCTTCGCCACGACGCTGATCCTGTGCTCGGGCGTTGCGATCGTCATGACGTCGGCCCTGCCCCAGGTGGCGCTGTTCGGGTCACTGTTCGTCGGCACGTTGGGTCTTGCATTGATCGGCGACGTGTTCATTCTGCCCGCGTTGCTGGTCGCCGGTGGGCGATTCTTTCATCCGCTGGGAGGCGTCAAGAAATGAGCTTTGCCGGGCCCCTGTCGCGCATCGTCGCACTCGCCTGTCTGACTATCGTGTCGTTGCCGGCGACCGCGCCGGCCTATGCCGCCAAGGCGGATGTGGAACTGCTTCAATCCTATATCGGCACCTGGAAGGGTAGCAGCGACCTGAAGGGTCGCTTCCGCGGCAAGGATGGCGGCAAGGTTTCCTGCACGCTGTCGCTGAGCAAGGGCAACGGCGACAAGGTGAACTATGCCGGCAACTGCACGCTGGCGGGCACTTCGATGACCGTGAAGGGCACCATCGTCTACAATGATGCGGGCAAGCGCTACGAATCGGCCATGACCTCGAACGTGTCGTTCTCCGGCATAGCCATCGGCAAGCGGCAGGGCGGCGGACTGTATTTCAGCTTCAAGG
>CAMDAL010000156.1 GCA_945888565.1 Devosia equisanguinis
CGGCGGGGCCGAGCCCCAGGACCGCCAACCCTTCGTCCCAACCCACTCGGAGATCAAAACATCAGCCCACACCGCGATGAAAAAGGCGCAGCGCGAACCCGCGCTCGCGGCTCACCCGGCCAGTATCGGAGATAGCCCCGCGTCAGTGGGAATAGGACGGGCTAGGCGAGTGTCGCGGGATCGAATACATCCGATGAATCAACGGGCTGCCAGCCGAGCACCTTCTTGGCGTGGTCGGTGTCGCGCCACCTGCGACTATTCTCCGAGATGGCGTGGAAGATATCGAACTTCAGCTCCGGCGGTGCCAACAGGCACTTGTCGATGATGCTGACCAGATCCCGGTGCGACAAATATCCGGGCAGTTCCCGCACGATGCTTGGCCGGTCGTCCGGCAGCACGGCGCCGATGCGGATGACCAGCACGGAGATGCCGTGGCGGTCCGAGAACAGGCGACCGGTATGTTCGCCGAACAGCTTGCCGACGCTGTAGAAATCCGCCGGTCGCGGCGGGTCGGTGTGCATCAGCATGCGCTCGCCCGGCGGCAATTGCTGGATCGTGTTGGCGGCGAGCGCGGCATAGGGCGAGCCCTCGTACCATTCATAGCCGATCATCGTGCTGCCGGCGCTGCCCAAGACCACGCGCTCGACACCTGCTTCCTGCGCGGCGCGATAGACGTTGAGCGTGCCGCCCATGGTAACAGCCATCACCTTGTCCCAGTCGTCATAGTCCTGCGTTTCGGCGGCGAGATGCAGCACCATGTCCATCCCCGCGCAGGCGCGGCGGACGGCATCGAGATCGGTGATGTCGGCAGCGATGTGCGCGATACCCTCAACCGGACGTCGACTTAACCCGCTGAAGTCATACCGGTCCCCCAGGCGCTTGATGACCAATTGCCCGATCATGCCGCTTGCACCGGTGACCAGAACCTTCTTCTTATCGGTCATGCGCATCCCCCGAATTGACACCACAAGATATACCGTTAACATAACAACATGCTGTTTTGAAGCTGTGGCCTTCCGGGCCATTGTTGGCGGGTCGATGGAGACTAGGGTGGTGCCTCGGTGAAGCGTGTCCTGATCATCGGGAGCGGCGGCATCGGCCGCCGTCACCTAAAGGGTTACCGGCTGACCGGCCGTGCCGAACTGGCCATCGTCGAACCGGACGCCGGACGTCGCGCCGAAGCGGCACAATTGTTCGGGATCTCAGAAGCTTATCCGAACATCTCGGACGCGCCGCTCTCGAGTTTCGACCTCGCCATCATCTGCGCCCCGGCCAATCACCACGTCGCGTTAATGACGCGCTGCGCCGAAGCAGGCGTCGCCTTCATGGTCGAAAAGCCGCTTTCGGTCACGATGGACGGTGTCGATGCGGCGCTTGATCTGGTTGCCAGGCACGGAGTTGTGGCCCGCGTCGGCTATGTGCGACGCGTCGCCGAAGAGGTGATCGCGCTGCGCCAGCAAATCCTCGACGGCAAGATCGGCACGCTGCGGCTCGCCTATCTCAACTCCTCGCAGGAATTCCCGAAATACCGCCCGGATTTCCAGCGCACCTATTATGCGCGCCCGGAAATGGGCGGCGGCGCCATCCTCGACGCTGCCAGCCATCTGTTCGACATGCTGATTTGGCTCATGGGTCGGCCCACCGATGTGGGCTGCATGTTCGATCGGCTGGTGCTCGAGGGCACCGACACCGAGGACACCTGCCTCGTCAACATTCGCTTCGAAAGCGGCGCCATGGCCAATGTGACGATCAACCAGTTCCAGAAGCCGAACATCGCCGCCTTCGAATTCATCGGTACCAAGGGCAACCTCCTGCTCGGGCATTCGACCCTGCAATTTGCCGACGACGACAGCGGCGAGTGGAAGGAAAAACGTAACTACATGGATGGGCTGGTCCCGGTCGAAGCGCATCAGGCGCGCTTCCGGCTGCAGGCGGACGCCATGCTGCACGCCATCGAAGGCAAGCCCTGCTGGCTCGCGACACTGGACGAAGCGCGCGACAATCTGCGGATCGCCCTGGCCGCCAAGCAGTCCTGGCTCGAAAAGCGGATCATCGCGCTATGAGTGCGCCCTTCGACCTGACCGGCAAATCGATCCTCGTCGCTGGCGGCGCCGGTTACCTCGGACTGCCGGGTTGCCTGCTGATGGCCAGGCTCGGCGCGAAGGTGGCCATCGCCGACATCGATCCGGTGCGGCTGGAAAAAGCTGTTGCGGCCGTGCGCGAGGCGGGCGGCGAGGCGCTCGGACTGCCACTCGATTTTGCCGACGAAGACTCGATTTTGGGCTGCGTCCGCGCCGCAGTCGAGCAGATGGACGGCTTGCACGGCGTCGTCAACGCCACCTTCGGCTCGACCGGCAAGCGCTTCGACGATCTCACCGTGGCCGACTTTGACCGGACCAACCGCCTCAACCTCACCAGCACCTTCGTGCTGGCGCGCGAGGCCGCCAGGCACATGGAGGCGGGTGGCAGCTTGGTCATGTTCGCCTCGATGTACGGCGTCGTCGCTCCCAACCCCGCCAACTACCCGGCGCCGATGGCGCCAAACCCGATCGAATACGGGGCTGGCAAAGCCGGCATCATCCAGATGGTGCGTTACATGGCCGGCCATTTCGGACGTCGCGGCATCCGCGTCAACGCCGTGGCCCCCGGACCCTATCCGCATCAGGCGACGCAGGAATCGGCCGAGTTCATGGGCAATCTGTCGCGCTCGACCATGCTGGGCCGCATCGGCCGGCAGGACGAGATGGCCGGCCCCACCGTCTTCCTGCTTTCCGATGCGGCCAGCTACATCACCGGCCAGTGCCTCAATGTCGATGGCGGCTGGACAGCATGGTGAGGACCCCAAGATGAGCGTATTGCCGATCACCAGGCCGGACATCCGCCTCGCCATGCTGGGCATGGTCGAGGGCAATGGCCACCCCTATTCGTGGAGCATTATCTTCAACGGCGGCTATGACCGCGCAGCGCTCGATGCCTGCCCCTATCCGGGCATTCGCGACTACATCGTCAAGCAGCCGCCGGAAACGCTGGGCATCGCCGGTGCCAAGGTCACCCATGTGTGGACGGACAATCCGGCCGACGCCGAGGACGTCGCAAAGGTCGCGCTGGTCCCCAACGTCGTCGCCCGCGCCGAGGACGTCATCGGCCAGGTCGATGCCGTGCTGATCGCCACCGACAAGGGCTTCGAGCATGTCGAGCGGGCGCGGCCGTTCATCGAAGCCGGCATTCCTGTCTTCATCGACAAGCCGCTCTGCGACAACCGCGCGGACCTCGCCACGTTCGATCGCTGGGTCGGCGAGGGCAGGCCGCTGATCAGCTCATCCGCCATGCGCTTTGCCAAGGAGTTCGTGCCCTATCATCGGGCGACCCATGCGCTAGGCCAGCTCCGCCACATCGGCATCACCATGGCTAAGGCCTGGGAAGCCTACGGCATTCATGCGCTCGAGAGCATCTACCCGATCACCGGGCCGGGCTATGTCTCGGTGCAGAATATCGGCAGCGCCACCAACAACATCGTGCACCTCGTCCACAAGGACGGCACCGACGTCCTGATCCAGACCACCAAGGACATGTTCGGCGGCTTCGGCATGGTGACCCTCGCGGGCACGTCCTCCGGGCTGCAGCTCAAATTCAACGACACCTACCACGCCTTCCGCACCCAGCTCGTCGGCTTCGTCGACTATCTGCGCACCGGCAAGCCGCCCGTGCCATGGGCGGAGACGCGCGAACTGATGCGCCTCGTGATCGCCGGCATCGAGAGCCGCGAGCAGGGTGGCCGCAAAATCCTTTTGAGCGAACTGGAGTGAGGATGACCGTTCTCGATAGCTTTTCCCTGAAGGGCAAGGTGGCGCTGGTGACCGGCGGTGCCGGCCTTTATGGCCGCCACATCGTCGAGGCGCTGGCCGAAGCCGGCGCGACCACGATCATAGCGGCGCGCGACCTCGCCAAGCTGGAGGCGGCGGCGGCCGAAGAGCGGGCGAAGGGATACGACGTGACGGCGCTGCCGCTCGATCTGTCCTCGGACGCCTCGATCGAAGCGCTGCACAAGGCGGTGATCGAGCGGGCGGGACGCTGCGACGTGCTGGTCAACAATGCAGTGGCGCGTTCGGCCCTCGACGGCTGGGATCACGATCTCGAGGCGTTCGATCGCAGCCTCAGGGTCAATGCGTCGGCGTTGTTCAAGATCACCTATCTGTTCGGCGAGACGATGCGCGCGCAGAAGTCCGGCTCGGTGATCAATATCGGCTCGATGATGGGGTCGGTCGGGGTGGAGATGGCCAATTATGCTGGCACTGACATGCATCCCAACCCCTCGCCGATCTATCATTACGAAAAGGGTGGCATGCTCAACTTCACGCGCTGGGCGGCGAGCATCCTCGGGGCGGACAATGTGCGGGTAAACTGCCTGTCGCCGGGCGGCTTTTTCACCGGCCAGCCGGCGCCCTTCGTCAAGGCCTATAGCGAGCGCACGCAGTTGGGGCGGATGGCCAACAATACCGACATCAAGGGCGCGATCGTCTTCCTTGCCTCCGACGCCTCGGCCTATGTGACCGGCGCCAACATTCCCATCGATGGCGGCTATACCGCCAAATAGGAGACGTATCTTGTCTGAGCCCCAGCCCTATGCCTCCGCGCCCAGCCGCTTCCAGATGCGGCCCAGCCGCATCCTCCGCCGGATCCGTGAGGGCAAGGTCGCCCGCGTCCTCAAGCTAAATACCAATGACGCCAAGGTCGCCGAGATTTTCGCCGCCTCGCAGCCCGACGCGCTCTGGGCCTGCCAGGAGCATGTTTCCGGCACGATGGAGTCGATCGTACACCAGATCCGGTCGGCCAAGATCTATGACGTCGATACGATCGTCCGCGTCGCGCGGGGCAGCTACAGCGACTACGTCCGGGCCTTCGAGGCTGACGCGACGGCGCTGATGGTGCCGCATGTGATGAACACCGAGGACGCGCGAAAAGTCCGCGACATGACCAAGTTCGCGCCGCTGGGCAAGCGCGCGCTGGATGGCGGCAACAATGATGCGCAATACACCCGCGTCGGCCTTGCCGACTACCTCGAACAGGCCAATCGCGAGCGCTTTGCCCTCTACCAGATCGAGGATCCGGAAGCGATGGATCACCTCGAGGCGATCGCCGAGATGGACGGCGTCGACTGCATCTTCTTTGGTCCGGGCGACTACTCGCTGGCGCTGGGTGTCCCCGGACAACTGCAGCACCCCGACATCAAGGCCGTACGCCAGCGCATTGCGGAAGTGACGCGCAAGCACGGCAAGATGGCGGCCACGGTCTGCGGGCGGGACCAGATCAAGGACTATGCCGAGATGGGCTACAACATCCTGTCGGTTGGTGCAGACGTCGTCGCTTTGGCCCAATATGCTGACGCATCGATGGAAGCATTCGACAAGGCCTTTGCATGACCCTCAACGATATCAGCACAACGATCCTCGATGGCCGGACCAAGGGGATCCCGTCCACCGCGGAGCCCTTTGCGTTGCGTGATATCGGCAAGCAGGGCTGGAACGTTCTGCGCGAAGATCTGCCGCTGCCGCTGATGGTGCTCAAGCGCTCGGCGCTCGATCACAATGCAGCAGTGTTCGGCGACTACCTCGTTGACGGCGGTCTGTCGCTGGCGCCGCATGGCAAGACGACGATGAGCCCGCAGATCTTCGCCGAGCAGCTCAAGCACGGTGCCTGGGGCATGACGGCGGCAACTGTCAACCAGGTGCAGGTAATGCGCGCCTATGGGGTGTCCCGGATCGTCTTGGCCAACCAGCTGCTCGGTCGCGCGCACATGGCGAGCATCGCGGCCGAGATCAATCGTGACCCCGAATTCGACTTCTATTGCTTTGTCGATTCCGTCGCGCAGCTCGACAATATGACCTCGCATCTGGGCCAGCTCGATCATCCGATCAATCTGCTTATCGACGTGGGCGCCGTCGGCGGCCGCACGGGCATCCGCAAGCTGGAGCAGGCGGACGAATTGGCCGCGGCAATCGCGGCCGCAGATCCTGGTCTCTTCCGTTTTGCCGGCGTAGCGGCCTTCGAGGGTAGCTTGCCGGGGCTCGACAAGAGCACGCAGCCGGTCGCCGATTTTGCCGGCTTCGTCGTCGACGTCGCAAGGCGGCTGCCGTCCTCGCTCTACACAGGGCTCAATGAATTCCTGCTGTCCGGCGGTGGTTCGAGCTACTTCGATATTGTCGCTGAGCGCTTCAAGACGCTCGAACTCGCGGTGCCGGTGCGCGTGCTGCTGCGCAGCGGCTGCTACGTCACTCATGATTCCGGCGCTTACAATGCCGCCCAGGATCAGGCCAAGGCCGATCCGCACCGGCACGAGCACCATCCGGCCGATCTGCGGCCGGCGCTCGAGGTCTGGGCCTATGTGCAGTCGATGCCCGAGCCGGGCCTGGCGTTTCTCAGCATGGGCAAGCGCGATGTGCCCTACGACGCCGGTCTGCCCGTGCCGGCGCAGCTCTATCGACCGGGCGAAGGATTCCTGCCGGTCGGGACCGCGCAGGTGTTTGCGACGAACGATCAGCATGCCTATGTGCGTCTGGGCGCAGATGCACAGTGGCGGGTGGGAGATCTGGTTGCCTCCGGCATCTCCCACCCGTGCACTGCCTTTGACAAATGGCGGTTCATCCCGATTGTCGACGACGATTACACCATCATCGATGGCGTGCTGACCTTCTTTTGATCAGCCGGCCTGCTGCCGGGTCGCGCGGGTATAGGCGACGCAGTCGAGCTCGAATTTGAGCTTGGTGCCGAGCACGCCGACAATGGTGCTGCGCGACGGCGCCGGTTGCGCAAAGTACTCGGGGTAGATGCGGTTGTAGAGCGCCAGATCCGCCTCATCCGCGACGTAGGATTTGACATTGACCACGTGATCAAGGCTCAGGCCGCCAGCCTCGAGGATCGCCTTGAGATTGGCGATCGAGCGGCGCATCTCGCCCTCGAAACTGTCGGTGATGATCGCGCCGGTCTCGGCATCGACCGACGCCTGGCCAGACACGAACATGAGGTCACCAGCCACGATCGCGGGGCTGAACGGCAGATGCGAACGCGCGCCGGCGTCGATGATCTTCAGATCGGTCATGAAATCCTCAGGGGCGGAAGGTCGCCGGGAAGCTGAATATCTGGGCGCCCGGCCTTCGGTCTTTGAGGTTGGAATAGATGTCGGCCAGCACCTGCTGCATCCATTCGTCCGATTTGACCAGGAAACTAGGGCGGTCTGAGTCGAGGGCGTAGGGATAGGCCTTCGACTGGGCGTTGATCATCGGGTTCCAGCTGTGGTGGATGTAGCCGCAGACGAAATCCGGCTTGTAGCTTGCCAGCACGGTTTCGAGCTCACCCGTGTCGCCGTCTTCCTGGTTCACCGAGATGACCTTGAGCGTCTGCGGCGTCTTGCTGGCCGTGCAGGCCCGCTTGAATGCCGCCAGTCGCGCGGCCTGCTCGCTCGAGGCGATGGAGGAGTTGAGGTAGAGGTATTTATGCTTCTTGCCGTCAAACTTCTTGAACATCGCCTGGAAGGCCGGTTCGAAGTCGATGCGGTAGGCGTGATAGGGCAGATCCTCGAGCACGAGATCGATGATCGCGACCTGGCTGGAGGTCTCGCTCAAGCGGTCGAGCCGGGTCTGCTTGGTAATACCGGTCAGCACCACGACATCGAGCGCGTCCCACAGATGCGTCGGCATGCTCTTATGCGTGAAGCTGCCGAGGATGAACTCATGGCCGTCCGACACCACGCCCTTTTCGAACCCGACCACCAGCTTGGTATAGAAGTCGTTCTTGAAGATGCCGCCGCCGACGATGTCGCGGTTGTAGAAGAAGCCGATACGGTGGTGTGCTTCGGCCCAGGGCACCTCGACCAGGAACGAGCCCTTGCCCACCTGCCGCCGAATGATGCCCTCGGCCTCAAGGTCCTTCAGCGTCTTGATGACGGTGATCAGCGAGAACTCGCAGAACTTTACGATCTCGTTCTGCGACTGGATCTTGTCGCCGACTTTGAACCCATTGGTTTTCCACCGGCGGAACAACATATCCCGCAGCTGGAGGTGACGAGGTGAAAGGTCCAAACTCAAGTCCTGACTTCCCATGACATCTGGTTGGCGAGAATTCCGCCGTCGATACATATCATTTGACCTGTAATGTAGCTTGCGCCCGCCGAGGCGAGAAATACTGCCGCCGCGCCGATATCCACAGGACGTCCGATCCGCCCGAGCGGAATCTGGCCCTCCAGTGCCTCGCGCACGCCCGGCGTTGCCAGTCCCGCTGCGGTCAGCGGGGTTTCGACGATACCCGGACCGATGCCGTTGACCCTGATTCCCCGGCTTGCGAGCGTCACGGCGAGCGAGCGAATCAGCATCAGCACCGCGCCTTTCGAGGCGTCGTATATAACGCTGTTCTTCTCGGCTGCCAGTGAGTTGGTGGACCCCAGGCAGACGATGCTGGGGTCGGTCTGATCCGTCTCGACCACAGCGGCGAAGGCCTGTGCGGCGAGCAGATAGCCGCGGACATTGAGATTGAAAGTCTGCTCGAAGCGGCTGGCGTCGAGATCGGCAAAGTCGGTATCTCGGAAGGTGCCGGCATTGTTGACCAAGGTGTCGAGGCGACCGAGCCTGGCCTTGGCTTCCTCGATGAAGGCCCGGGGACCATCCACGCTCGAGAGATCCGCCTGGACGAAATGGCACTCCGTCAGAGCGCTCAGCCGCGCGACGGCGTCGGTATCCGCAAGATGCGAATTGATCACCAGCCGGGCGCCGTCCCGCGCAAATGCCTCGGCGATGGCGTATCCGATGCCATGCGTCGAACCGCTGATGCAGACACAACGTCCTGCCATCTTTGTTCTTGAATTCCGCTGTTAGGTGGTTATCATGACAATATACTATATCGTTACAGGCACTTCAAGTGAAGCAGAGA
>CAMDAL010000157.1 GCA_945888565.1 Devosia equisanguinis
GCGGCTCGAAGATGTGCTTGGGAACGGGCACGAAACGCGCGCCCCAGGGGTAGACGCCCATCGACGTCTCGAAGCTGTAGGACGGCTCGCTGGTCTCGACTTCCATCGTGTAGGGGTCGATCACGGTCCAGCTCTTGACGATGCTGGTGTAGCCCGACACACGGGTCAGCTTTTCGCGATACTTGAACGCCGTGTCGAGCGTATAGGCCATGTCGGCGGTCGTGAACTCGACACCGTCGCTCCAGAACACGCCGGGGCGGATCTTGATGCGGAACTTGGTGTGCTCGGCGTTGAGCACCTCGGGCATTCCGTCTGCAAGCTCCGGATAGGACTGGCCTGAGGCGGTGTCCATGTCCCAAAGCGAGCTCCATCCCAGCTCGCGGAAGCCACGCCAGATGGCGTACGAGATGAACGGGTTCTGCGCGTCGGGAGTGGCGACCTTGCCGTCGAAGGTCTGCACGATAAGGGTTTCGCTGCGGGGCGTCCCTACATCGGTCATCTCCTGCGCAAAGCTCGTCGTGCCCATCAGGACGCCCAGCATTGGCACCATCAGGTAGCGGCTCAGCTTAACCATTGTCTTCCTCCTGTCGCGACCGCACCAGCGCTGGATCGCGTGATTTCTCCTCCGAGGGCGCGGCGCATTGGCTCACGCTCTCCCCACTCAATCGCCACGCGCTGGGGTTGCGTCCCCTGTCGGCATCAGCGATCCACAAGCAGTTTATCGTATTTTTTCGTTTGCTTGCGATATTAGTGAATAGGGGCTTTGGCCAGGGCGAGTCAATACCTTGGCGCAGCCATTCGCGCTCAAACGTCGCCAATCGGCAGACTCTGCCCTGGAATACCTTGATGGCCGATCAGGCGATCAGAACGGCTATGCCCTCGGCTTCGAACCGCCTGCGATCGTCATCTCGGATGCCGTCGTCGGTGATGAGGGTTCCGACGAGTTCAACCGGACCGAGGGACGAGAAGGACATCCGACCGATCTTGGTCGAATCGGCCAGCAGATAGATCTTGCTCGCGGCCTTGATCATGGCACGCTTGACATAGAGGTCGCCGATCGCCGGGTAGGTCAGGCCGGCTTCAAACGAGATCCCTGCCGTCGCCAGGAACAGCTTTTCAGCGAAGATGCCGACAAAGAAATCGCCGGACTTCTCGCCGCTGAGCGAGAGTGTGGGGGCTTTGAACTGACCGGCCGGCATGTGCACCGAGTTGGTGGGGTTCGCCCCCAGCAGGAGAGCAATGTTGAGCGCATTGGTAATGACGTTAAGCCCTTGCCTATCCGTCAGATTTTGCGCGAACTCGGTGGTTGTTGTACCAGAATCGATAATGATCGTGTCGTTGTTGGTCACGAGCCCTGCGGCCAGCCGGCCAATCCGGATTTTCCGGTCCATGTTCTCGACATGGTGGAGCGACATTGACTGGACCTGTTGCGGCACCGACTTCAGGAAGGCCCCGCCGTGTTCGCGGACAATCTGGCCTTCCGCCTCCAGTCTCTCGAGGTCCTGCCTTACCGTTGCTTCCGACACCGCGAAGGCCCTGGACAGATCGCGCACTCGTGCGCTTCCCTCTTCCTGCAGCCACTCGAGTATCTTCCGCCGGCGCGGCTCAGCCAGAAGAGTCTGCTTTGGCAACCCAGCTTTCCGCGTCCGTTCACTCGCTGCCATTTCGTCGAATATCCTCATGCATTTCGCAAAGCACTTTTCGCGCTCTTGTCCACCTTGGCACCAATCGGAAAGCCCCGGCAAGCGCAGGCGAGACAGGCGGCAGCGCCGATAATCGCAATAATTCGAAAGAAAACGCTATTGTATGATGATCTGTCTGCGGCTATTTTGCGCCCAATCGAAGAGCCGCGCCAGCGGTGAGCCCTGGGAGGGGGAAGTCTGTGAAGCCGTTCAACAGGAAAGTCACTCTTGGACTTATCGTCTCAAGTCGCGCCTTCTTCAATTCGGACTATGCTCCCACCGCGCGCGCCCACTTGACGGCAGCCTGCGAAAAACTTGGCGTGTCGTACCGCATTTTGCCGATGGAAGCGACGCCGAACGGGGCTGTGGAAACCCGCGAAGATGCGCACAGATACGCCAGGTTCTTCCGCGAGCATCGCGACCAGATAGACGGCATCGTGGTCTCCCTGCCGAATTTTGGCGACGAGATCGCTGTGGTCGAAACAATCGCCATGGCGGACCTCAGGGTGCCGGTGCTGCTGCAGGCCTGTAACGACGCCCTCGACAAGACTGATCTGAAGGGACGCCGGGACGCCTTCTGCGGCAAGATCTCGATCACGTCGAACCTGTATCAGTATGGCATCCCGTTCACTGACACGACCTCGCACACCTCCGATCTCGACGGCGCCGAGTTCGCCGGGGATCTCGACCGGTTCATGCGCACGTGCCGGACGGTGCGTGGCCTCAAGCGCGCCCGCATTGGCGCCATCGGCGCCCGCACCGGTGCGTTCCAGACGATGCGGTTCTCGGAAAAGCTGCTGCAGCAGAGCGGCATTTCGGTGGTCACGGTTGATCTCTCTGAGATCATCGGCGAGGCCGAGAAGCTCTCCGGCGAGGATCCGGATGTGAAGGTTCGTCTCGACGAGATCTTCGGCTATGGCACGATCCCGCCCTACATTCAGCGGGAGAACATCGTCAAGCAGGCGCGCCTGGGCATTGTGGTGGACCGCTGGATGGAGCGGAACGAGTGCGACGCCTCATCCATCCAGTGCTGGACCTCGATGCAGGAGAACTTCGGCTGCGCCACCTGCCTTGCGATGTCCATGATGGGCGAAAAACTGCAGCCCAGCGCCTGCGAGGTCGACGTCGCTGGTGCCATTTCCATGTATGCGCTGGCCCTCGCGGCCGAAGCGCCGCCGGCCCTGCTGGACTGGAACAACAACTACGGTGACGCCGTGGACAAGTGCGTCTGCACCCACTGCGGCAACTTCCCCAAGAGCTTCATCGGCGAGACGCCGGAGATTTCGAACCTGGGCGTCATCGGCACGGTAGTCGGGCCGGAAAAGTGCTTCGGCGCCGTCAAGGGCAAGGTGCAACCCGGCCCACTGACATACTTCCGACTCTCCACCGATGATCGCAACGGCGTGATCAAGACCTATGTCGGCGAAGGCGCGTTCACCGACGACCCATTCCCCATGGATGGCGGCATTGCTGTCACCGCCGTGCCACGCCTCCGTGAATTGCTGACGTTCATCGCCCGGAACGGCTTTGAGCATCACGTCGCCATGGTGCGAGGCCACCATGCCAAGGTCGTCGACGAGGCCGTCAACCGCTATCTGGGATGGCAGAATTACCACCACGAGACGGTGCCCAGCTTTGCTGCGCCCTATCCGTTCCTTCGCTGAGGTAGGCTCCATGGCCGCAACCGCCCTTGCTCGTCGCAACGATCAGATCGCCCTGATCCGCGAAAAGGCTCTCTGGATCCGCCGGCGCAGCTTTCAGATGGTCTATGAGGCGCAACTGGGTCACCCAGGTGGCGATTTCAGCTCGGCCGACCTGCTGGCTGCGCTGTATTTCGGTGTATTGCAGTTCGATCCCATGGTGCCCAATGCCGCGGGCCGCGACCGGTTCGTGATGAGCAAGGGCCACTGTACCGGCGCCTTCTACGCCGCGCTGGCCTCGTCGGGATACTTCCCCGAAGACCTGCTCGACACCTACATGCAGCCGCTCAGCCGTCTCAACGGCCATCCAAACCGGAACTATCTGCCGGGGGTCGAAACCAACACCGGACCCCTGGGACATGGCCTGCCCGTTGCCGTGGGCATCGCCATCGCCGGACAGATTGACGGCGCGGACTTCCGCACTTTCGTTCTGACCGGCGACGGCGAGCAACAGGAGGGCAGCAACTGGGAGGCCGGTCTCACCGCCGGTCATCGCCAGCTTGAAAACCTGACCCTGATCATCGATCGGAACCGACTGCAACAGGGCGCGCGCACCGAAGATACGGCCGGACTCGATCCACTTGATGACAAGTGGCGGGCTTTCGGCTGGCAGGTGGAAATCATCGACGGACACGATTGCCAGCAGATCTACGACGTCCTCTCAGCCTCACCCAAGGGACGCGGCAAGCCATTGTGCGTGATCGCCAACACCTTCAAGGGCAAGGGTGTCAGCTTCATGCACGACAATGTCGCCTGGCACCATGGCGTCCCCAACAGGGAGCAGTTCGAGCAAGCCATGCGGGAGCTCGTGTAATGGCGGTTGCAGCAGTTCCAGCCGGCTTGTTCGACTGCCGTGACAGCTTTTCCAGCACCCTTGAGTCGTTGGCCGAAGCGGATGAGCGCATCGTCACGGTGGTCAGCGACAGTGTCGGCTCGTCCAAGCTGGTCAATTTCGGCAAGCGCTTCCCTCGAAGGCAGGTCAATGTCGGCATAGCCGAGCAGACGGTTGTGGCGGTTGGTGCTGGTCTGGCGAATGGTGGCAAGGTGCCCTTCGTGTCGGCGGCATCCTGCTTTCTGACTGGCCGGGCGCTTGAACAGATCAAGGCCGATGTCGCTTACTCCAATGTCAACGTGAAGCTGGTCGGGCAATCCAGCGGCATTGCATATGGCGAACTCGGGCCGACGCACCATTCGATCGAGGACATTGCCTGGCTGCGCCTGCTGACCAATCTGACGATCATCGTTCCCGCAGACCCGTGGCAGACAGAGGCAGCGATCCGGGCCGCAGCGGCGCATGATGGCCCCGTTTTTGTCCGGGTCAGCCGGATGCCGGTACCCGCGCTTGAGAGGACAAACCCTGAGTTCAGGATCGGCCGGGCTGAGACCCTCGTCGAAGGGAGCGATCTCGCGATCATCGCCAATGGCACCATGGTGCATCGTGCGATCGGGGCGGCGCATCTGCTCGCAACTGAAGGTATCTCCGCCCGGGTCGTCAACATGGCAACCATCGCGCCCCTCGATGAGGCGACTATTCTGGCGGCGGCAGCCACCGGGGCCATCGTGACGGTCGAGGAGCACAATGTCCGCGGCGGTCTTGGTGGGGCGGTGGCCGAGGTGGTCACGACGCATACACCCGTGCCGATGCGCATTCTCGGGTTCGACGGCTTCCAACCCACCGGCAGCGTTGAATTCCTGATGGAGAGGGCCGGCCTGACAGCCGATGGCATCGCTGCGGCCTCACGGCAGGTTCTGGCCAGGAAGTCCAGATGAACGACCAGCTGATCCTTGCGATCGACCAGGGCACCACCAATACCAAGGCGATTGCTCTGGACGCCTCCGGCAAGATCGTCGCGCAAGCTTCCGTGCCTATGTTGGTCAGCTATCCCCAGCCCGGCTGGGCCGAGCAATCGGCGTATGAGATCTGGCACAGCGTCCAGCAGGTCATTGCACAAACGCTCACAAAATTGTCAGGACCAATCGCGGCGGTGGCGATCTCTAACCAGCGCGAGACGATTGTGGTCTGGGACGCCGTGACCGGAAAGCCCGTCGGCCCGGCGATTGTCTGGCAGTGCCGCCGGTCGGCCGATCGTTGTGCAGCCTTGCGCGCGGCGGGGCACACGGACCTGGTCGTCGCGCGAACGGGACTGACTCTGGACCCGCTGTTTCCAGCGGCCAAACTCGCTTGGTTGCTCGACCAGACACCCGAGGCTCGTGCCAAGGCCGAGCGCGGCGACCTGCGGGCCGGCACCGTAGACAGCTGGTTGCTCTGGAACTTGACGGGGGGCGCCGTTCACGCCACGGACCACTCCAACGCGTCCCGAACTCAGTTGTATGACACTCTGACACTGGCCTGGAGCGAGGAACTCGGCAAACTGTTCGGCGTACCCGTTGGCATCCTGCCGCAAGTCCTGCCGTCCGACAGCCGGTTTGGCGAAGTCGCTGCCGGCGTGTCGGCCTTGCCTGCGGGAATACCCATCCACGCCCTGCTCGGGGACTCTCATGCTGCCCTCTACGGGCACGGCGTCCGCGCAAGCGGTATGGCAAAGGCCACCTACGGTACCGGATCATCGCTGATGACGCTGACCGGCAAACGTGCAGTCTCACAACATGGGCTGTCTGGAACGATTGCCTGGAGTACCAGGGACGGCGGCATTGTCTACGCGCTTGAAGGGAACATTTCCGTCTCGGGTCAGGCTGCAGCCTTCATGGCCGAACTGCTTGGCCTCGAAGGAGCGGAGCAGCTTTCCGAGTTGGCAGGGAGCGTTGGGGATACCAATGGCTGCGTCTTCGTCCCCGCGCTGGTGGGGTTGGGGGCGCCCTACTGGCGCGCTGATGCCCGAGGCGTGATTACTGGGCTATCGCTCGGAACGAAACGAGCGCACCTCGCCCGCGCCGCCCTTGAGGCTATTGCGTTCCAGGTGGCCGACGTCCTCAATGCCATGATGGCCGATCTGGGCAGTCCGGTCTCCATGCTGTCGGTAGATGGCGGCGCATCCCGCAACGACTCCCTGATGCAGCTTCAGGCGGACCTCACCAACTGCACCTTAATCCGCGGAGCGGCAGCAGAAGTCAGCGCTATCGGGGCGGCCATGCTTGCTGCCTCGGGGGCTGGTTGGGGCGAGATCCCGCGGCTCGGGGAAATCCATGAGTTCCATCCCCGGATGCCAGCACACGATAGGGCTGTAGCCATGGACCGGTGGCGTCGTGCGCTGTCGCAGGCCTTGCACGACACGTCTGGCAGCACAGAGTTGCAGCCATAGGGCTCAGGCGGGCGGCGCTTTCGGCGCTGCTGTCTGCCAATCGGCGTTCAATCTTCGATGCCGTTTGACAGTCGAGCGCGGGCCGTTCAACGGTCTCGAACAGATGCCGGCGGCCGACGCCGAGCGCGCCCTCGACGCCATGGGAAGGCGGGCAAGAAGGGCGGCGCGGAGCTCAAGGACTTGGCGAAGGAGTTCCCGGCGCTGACCGCGTCGGCACAGTTCCTCGGCATGGAAGGCGTCGTCGCCGTCTCCGATCTCGCCGCGGCCCTCGAAGTCGCTCGCAAGGGCGCCGCCGATGGCGCCCAGGCGGCGAACAACATGGCCAACTTCATGCGGAAGCTGACCACTAAGGAGACGATCACTTCGACAAATTCGTCGTGAAAGTATCCAAGGAGCTCAAGTACGCCGTCGACAACGGGATCAGCCCGGTCGAGCACATGCTGATGATGCTCGACAAGGTGTCGAAGGGCGGCGACGCCGAGGTCGTCGCCAGCATCTTCGGCGACAAGCAGGTGCTGGAGTTCATCCGGCCGATGCTCGCCAACATGGACGATTATCCCCACCAGACACAGCACCTGGCTCGCCGCTATGGCTTTCGGGCGAAGTCGCCGCTTTGCGTGGCGATCCAGCGTCGGAGGGCCGCGAGGTAGAGGCGGCGGGGCCATGGCTGCGGCGTCGAGAGCGCCCAGCTCAGGTGTAGCTTGTCCAGCCAGCGGCGATAGACCACTGCGATAGAGGCGTCGTCGGTGCCGTAGCCGGAGGCCGGGTAGCAGGTGATTTCCCCGGAGAAAAGCGTCTCGCTGTCGGCCAGGAAGTCGATCCGCAGATAGTCAAAGCCCTGCCCGAGGATCGCTGCAAAGCGCACCGCTTCAAAGAACGAGGTGGGTAGCGCGAAGCCAGGCGGCAGCGTACTTCCCTCGGGGTCATCGACCGGGGTGCCATCGGGCCAGAAGTAGCCGACAGTGCTGTCTTCTGTCTTGAAATCGAGCGCACAGCTCCCGAGCACCGCCTCGCCATCGACCACGCGTACTGCGATATCGATGAGCGGGCGCCCGGCACCGAACTGCCTCTCGACAAATATCTTCGAGGCGACCGGCCAGTAGGCCCATTCCTGTCCCTGCTCGAGCCAACCGAGTCGACGCTTGCCGGCGGAGGCATCCAGCCAGCGGCGGAACTGGCGGTTCACTGCGTCGCGAGACATTTCCCCGCGGTGCGGCAGGTAGTTCTGGCCGGAGGCATTGTTGGTCTTGATGACGTGCCCGGGGGTCAGGAGTGCATCCGGAATGTCCTCCGGCCGATCACCCACCCAGAGTGTCTCGGCGGCCGGCAGATCGGGCAGGCGTGCGGCGATCCAGTCCTTGGTCGCCAGCTTGTCGGAGAACGTGACAAAGGCCGGGTTGTGGTCGAACAGCTTGCGCCACTGCACCAGTTCGCCTTGCACTCGGGGCGTCGCGAGGTTGGGCCATTTGCCGACGCGGCGATGATATCGCAGTACGAAGGTCGGGCGGGTCAGAAAGTACCAGGCGTTGGTCAGGGCGAAGATGGCCCGGTCCGGCAATGAGGTCGGCACGTGGTCTGCTCCGTGATGGAGGTCAGGCGATTGAGTTGGCTCAGCCGGGCTTGGTCTTCTTCCAGCGCTCTATAGCCATGTTACGTTTCTGGCGCTACCGGCGGTCGAGGAAGAAGATGCCGTTGACCTGATAGATTTCACGCGAAGCGAAGCGCCCCGGAAGGCAGCCAGGTAGACTCGACGAGGCCATGGATCGAACTGGCATCGCGAGCGGCTCAAGCCGGCGAACCATCTGGCCATAGGGCACCGATTTGCAGGTCGTACTGCCTGGGCATGCGGAACAGTCCCGATTGAGGATAGAAGGTCGCCTCTCCGAAGCGCGGCCGACCGCTGATCTCATAGAGGTCGATCCGAACGAACGGAAAGTCCCGGGCCAGAATCTCGGCGCCAGCGATCATGTCGTGGTAGCTCTCCGGACGTTGCGGAACATCGGCGCCCCCATAGTCGCCGTACGAGTTCATGACATACGGCAGCCGCTTCCAGTCGCGATCGAAGGTCGCACGCTGCACGCCGGCCGGTCCGAAGCGGTTCCAGTTCATGGACGTGAAGGCGAACTTGCCACCGAAGAGATAGAGCTTGTAGTCGGGTGGAGCATCACCCAGACCGAGGAATGGCTCGACCAAGACCTGTGGGGTAATTCGGGTGTAGGCCCATTCGACCAACCGCCGACCATATGGACGGGCCAACTGGCGGGCG
>CAMDAL010000158.1 GCA_945888565.1 Devosia equisanguinis
GGGCCGCAAAGGCCGAGGCGGACGTGCGAACGACAATCGACACCGCGCGGCTCAAAGGCGCAAATCCCTTCGATGTCATCCTCGCTACCCTCGCCTGAACGCGCCCAGAACGGTCAAAACGCGGCCTGCCGAAGGGGTGGGTAATTACCTTTCACTCAATCCATGGCCGTGTGGCCACTGTCTACTTGCATACGTCTCGGGCTGGAAGTCCTATTAATTCACCTGACTTCAGGGGCGATGGTAGATTGGCGGGTGAGCGTGTGCGACGTTGGACTGGGCCACCAGCTTACGGCCGTGCCCCAATTAATCCTAGGGCGTGGGGGAGAAGCCGAAGCTCGAGATTGTTGCTCCCCCCTCCGCCTGCCGGCACCAGCCTTTCGAGCATAGCTCTTAAGGCCTTCTCCCCTAAAATCGCTCCACTGGGGCGATTTTGCCTGCGGCACGGCTCGAAGCCCGGCAGGCGGGAGAGGTTGTGATGTTGCTCCGCCTCGCCACGGGAAAACCTCTCCCGCTTGCGGGGGAGGGGGACCGCCGTAGGCGGTGGAGGGGGGAGCAACAGGCACGATCAATGTGACGGCGTGGAGCAGCGGGGCTCGTTCCGTCCGTTCAGTGCTGCGGTAGCGGACGGTCCTGTGTCCAGAGCGGGATGACGTTGGTGCCGGCTCCGAAGTCCGGAGTCGCCGCTGGCTTAGGTACCATGCGCCGCAGGGTCTGGTGGACCGACGTCTGGACCGCCGCGCGCTGCCTGAGCCGCGCTTGCACGCGTTCGAGCAGGTACCTTGGCGACATCGGCTTGACGATGACTTCGTCGATGCCGGCCTTGATGCAGAGGGTCTTGGTTTCGGGGGTGACCGAGGAGGCGAGCGCTATGACCTGGAAGGCGGGGTTCTCGATGGCGTCGTCGTCGCGCAGGTCGCGGGTGACGAGGTCGGCGCGGGCGTTCTCAGCGTCGAAATCGGTGACGACCAGATCCACCGGGGCGATGCGCATGTAGACGTTGAGCGCCAGCTCCGACTCGAAGGGGCGGACGCGGAAGCTCGGGACCGAGGCGAGGACCATCGTCAGAATCGAGCTCAGCGCCGGATTGGCGACGAGGACAGCGATGGTCTTGTGCGGCTGGGCCAAGTCGGCGCTCCGGTGGTTAACAAAGTGTTACCATCGGAGGGCGGGCAGCAACAAGGCCCGGTGTCGCGAAACACCGGGCCTTGGCGAAATCACCGAGCCTGACGAAGCTTACTTGGCTTCGTTGTAGAGCTTCTCGACATATTCCCAGTTGATCAGGTTGTCGACGAAGGCTTCGAGGTACTTCGGGCGGGCATTCCGGTAGTCGATGTAGTAGGAGTGCTCCCACACGTCGACGCCGAGGATCGGCTTGGCGCCGGTGACGAGCGGCGACTCGCCGTTCGGGGTCTTCGTGATGACGAGCTTGCCATCCTTGACCGCGACCCAAGCCCAGCCGGAGCCGAACTGCGTGGTGCCGGCAGCGATGAAATCGGCCTTGAACTTGTCGTAGCCACCGAGGTCGGAATCGACGGCGGCCTGCAGGCCGGCGGGCAGCGACTTGCCGCCGCCGTTAGGCTTCATCCAGTTCCAGAAATGCAGGTGGTTGTAGTGCTGGCCGGCATTGTTGAAGAGGCCGGCGTTCTTGCCGTAGCTCTCCTTGACGATCTCTTCGAGGCTCTTGCCCTCGAGGCCGGAGTCCTTCAGCAGGTTGTTGCCGTTGGTGACATAAGCCTGGTGGTGCTTGTCGTGGTGGTACTCGAGCGTCTCCTTGCTCATGTACGGGCCGAGAGCGTCATAGGCGTAGGGCAGGGCGGGAAGTTCGAAAGCCATTCTGGATGCCTCCTGAGGGGGTGGTCTTGAGGATGTTGGCCGCTGGGCTAAGCCGATATAGGCGCTTTGGCGTGGCGCGCCAATGACGGCTTTGGAAGGATTGTGCCAAAGCGGGGGGATTGGGGGAAATGAGGTGGCGAAGGAGGTGCCTTGTCAGCGCGGGATGACTTTGACCCTCCGCCGGGCATTGGCCTCCAGAAGCTTTGCTCTGGCGGCAGCGAAGAGCTTGGGCGGAACAAAGCCATAGGCGAACCGGTCGCTGCTGCCCGGCACCGGGCGGAGGTCGAAGCCTGGCCAGTCGAACTGATTGACTTCATCAAGGACGATCCATGATCGTTCGTCGTCCAAGCCGAGATGCTGCTTGGCCTTTGGTGGGATCTCCAAGGCGAAGGCGTCGCTCTGCGGTGGGGTGTGGGTGATGGCAGCAACTGTCACGCGCGGCGGAGCGTTCTCCGCCCTGTGCACCGCCAGCACGATCAGACAGGGGCGGTCTTTCAGCCCCTCCTCCAGCCCGCGATTGTGTTCGTGTCGCCAAAGATAGGCGTACGATACGACGAGGCCGGGCTCGGGCGGCGGCAGCGACAAGCGATCAATCCATCAGCGCGTCGAGCGGGTCATGGCGCTTGTCCATCGTGGAGTTCTCGAGTTCACGCAGCGTATCCGCATCCAGTTCTTCCGCAGCGACGGCCAGAGGCATCATCGCCTTGAGGCGTTGGTATTCCTCGTAGTCGCGGGCCGAGACGAAGTAACCGGTGATCCGGTCGTGCGCCTTCACGGCGATGGCCTCGCGCTGGACGATCTCCCGGTAGCGCCCGAAGTTACGGGCAAACTCGGTGGCGGCGACTTCGGTCATGGTTGGGCTCCTTGTGAGCATATTACGCAAAATGCGGGTTTTACGCAATATGCTGGGCCAACCCCATGCACTCCAGTGCGAACGCATAGCTGAGCCCCGCCTCCTTCAGCGCGTCGAAGCGGCCGGAGGCGCCGCCGTGGCCGGCGCCCATGTTGGTCTTGAGGTAGAGCGGCTGGTCGCCGGTCTTGGTGGCGCGGAGTCTCGCCACCCACTTGGCGGGTTCCCAGTAGGTGACGCGCGGGTCGGTGAGGCCGGCGATGACGAGGAGCGGGGGGTACTCTTTGGCTTCGACCTGCTCGTAGGGGGCGTAGCTGGCGATGCGGTCGTAGGCGGCCTTGTCGGTGATCGGGTTGCCCCATTCGGGCCATTCGGGCGGGGTGAGGGGGAGGGTGTCGTCGAGCATGGTGTTGAGCACATCGACGAACGGCACTTCGGCGAGGATTCCGGCCCAGAGGTCGGGGCGGAGGTTGGCGATGGCGCCCATCAGGAGGCCTCCGGCCGAGCCGCCTTCGGCGACGATCCTGCCCTTCGCGGTGTAGCCGAGGTCGATGAGGGTTTCGGCGGCGGCGATGAAATCGGTGAAGGTGTTGGTTTTGCGCTCGCGACGGCCGTTGCGGTACCAGGCGTAGCCCTTGTCCATGCCGCCGCGAACATGCGCGGTGGCGTAGACGACGCCACGATCGACCAGCGACAGCTTTGACACCGAGAAGCCGGCGGGCATCGCGATGCCATAGGCGCCGTAGCCGTAGAGCAGGGCGGGGGCGGTGCCGTCGAGCTTGAGGCCCTTCCGGTAGAGCAGCGTGATCGGGACGCGCTCACCATCGGTGGCGGTGGCGAAGATGCGCTTCGTCTCGTAGTCCGCCGGGTTGTGGCCCGACGGGACGACCTGCTCCTTGAGCAGGGTGCGCTCGCCGGTGGCGAGGTCGAGGTCGTAGGTGCGCGACGGGGTGGTGGGCGAGGCGTAGGTGAAGCGAATGGTGGTGGTGTCGAACTCGAAGCCGGCCGACATGCCGAGGGAGTAGGCCTCCTCGTCGAACTTCACCGTCCATTCCTTGCCCGTATCGAGCGCGCGGACGACGATGCGGGGCAGGCCCTCGGAGCGTTCGAGGCGAATGAGGTGGTGCTGGAGCAGGATGATGTCGAGGATGAGCACGCCCGGGGTGTGCGGGACGAGGTCGACCCAGTGCTCGGCATCGGGCGTGTCGACGGGCGCGGTGACGATCTTGAAGTCCTCGGCGCCGTCGGCGTTGGTGAGGATGTAGAAGGTGCCGTCGCGCTCCTCGATGTCGTGTTCGCGGTCGGTGAGGCGGGGCGAGACGAGACGCGGGGCGCCGCCGATCTTCGTGTCGATGACGTAGAATTCGCTCGTCTGGTGGTCGTGTACGTCGATGACGATGTGACTGCGGCTGAGCGTCTCGTCGACGCCGACGAAGAAGCCGGGATCGGCCTCCTCGTAGATGATCTCGTCGTCGGCCTGCGGCGTGCCCATGACGTGGCGGCGGACGCGGTACGGGCGGTGGTTGTCGTCGTACTCGGTGTAGTAGACGGCCGAGCTGTCGGCGGACCAGACGCCGCCACCGGCGATATCTTCCAGCACTTCGTCGCTGTCCTTGCCGGTCGCGAGGTCGCGGAAGCGCAGGGTGTAGAACTCGCTGCCCTGCCGGTCGGCGCTCCAGGCGAGGATGCGGTGGGAGGGATCGTGATCGCCGCCGCCGAAGCCGAAATACTCGGTGCCTTCGGCCTCGATGTTGCAGTCGAGCAGGATTTCCTCCGGGCCGCCGTCGCGCGGGGTGCGGACGAGGATCGGGTATTGCTTCCCCTCTTCCATGCGCGAATTATAGGCGAACGGGCCGTCCTTTTCGGGCAGGCCGGTATCGTCCTCTTTGATGCGGCCGCGGATCTCGCGGTAGATCTTGTCGACCAGTGCTGCCTGGGGGTCCTCGAGCAGCTCCTTCGTGTAGGCGTTTTCGGCGTCGAGATAGGCGCGGATGTCGGCCGGGAGCGTCTCGGGCTCCTGCATCACCTGCTGCCATTTGTCGGCGCGGAGCCAGTGGTAAGGGTCCTGACGCGTGATGCCGTGGGTAGTGACGGCGTGCTGGCGACGTTCGGCGACGGGCGGAGTGGGCATGAAGGAACCTCGTTGTTGCCCGCCGTGTAGCAGGATTGGCCGGGCCGGGCGAGCCGGGCGGATGGGGAGGGTGCAGCCGCCGAAAGCTGTGACAATCCGACACCCCAGGCCGGTTTAGGTTGCCCGAGTGGGGGGGATCGGTACAGTTCGCCAATCGAATCCTGGGAGTGGCTGTGCAGCTGACGCCTGAAATCGCCGTGCTGAGCGCCGTACTGTTGCCGTTGATCGGGGCGGTGCTGTCACCATTGCTGCACCGGCTGTTCCGGTCGTATGGCGGCTGGCTGCTGGCGCTCATCCCTGCCTGGGGGTTCGTCGCGATGCTTTCACTGGCCGGGCAGGTGGCGCGGGACGGGCAACTGACGGTTGCCTGGGACTGGGCGCCGAGCTGGAACCTGCGGCTGAGCTTCCTGATCGACGGGCTGAGCCTGACCTTTGCGCTCGCCATTGCCGGGATCGGGGCGTTCGTCGTGCTCTATTCGGCGAGCTACCTGAAGGGGCATCCGCATCAGGGCCGGTTCATGGCCTTCCTGCTCGGTTTCATGGCGGCGATGCAGGGGCTGGTGCTGGCCGATAACCTGGTGGCGCTCTACCTGTTCTGGGAACTGACCTCGGTCACCTCTTTCCTGCTGATCGGCTTCGAGCATGGGCGGCAGGCAGCTCGACGGGCCGCGACGCAGGCACTGGTGGTGACGGGGATGGGCGGACTGGCGCTGCTGGCGGCCGGCGTCGGCATCGCCATGATCTCCGGCAGTTGGGACCTTAGTGCGGCTGGCGGGCTGCAGGCAAACCCGGCCTATCCGGTGCTGGTGGTGCTGGTGCTGCTGGCGGCATTCACCAAATCGGCGCAGGTGCCGTTCCACTTCTGGCTGCCCAACGCCATGGAGGCGCCGACCCCGGTTTCGGCCTACCTCCACTCTGCCACCATGGTGCAGGCCGGTGTGTACCTCGTGGCGCGGATGACGCCGAACCTGGGCGGCGAGCCGCTCTGGAACGTGACGCTGATGCTGTTCGGCGGCGCGACCATGCTGTGGGGCGCGATCCAGGCCTTCCGGCAGACCGACCTCAAGCAGATGCTGGCGCAGTCGACGCTGGCGTCGCTCGGGCTGCTGATGCTGCTGCTGGGCGCCGGGAGCAAACTCGCGGTGATCGCGGCGCTGCTCTATTTCATCGGGCACGCGCTCTACAAGGCGGCGCTGTTCCTCGTGGCGGGCGCCATCGACCACGGGACCGGAACGCGCGACATCACGGCGCTGGGCGGACTGCGCGACCCGATGACGCTCACTTTCATCGCCACCATCATGGCTGCGGGCGCGATGGTGGGGGTGCCGCCACTGGTAGCGTTCTTCGCCAAGGAGGAGATGTACCTGGCGTTCCTGTCGGGTGATCTGGGTGCGCAGGTGACGCTGGTGGCGCTGATTGCCGGCAACGCGCTGCTTGGCGGCCTGGCGCTGCTGGTGATGATCCGCCCGTTCATGGGGCAGTTGCTGCCGACGCCAATCACTCCGCATGAAGCGCCGCCGGCAATGCTGGCCGGCCCGCTGCTGCTGGGCGTGGCCGGTATCGGGCTCGGGTTCTTTCCCGGGCCGCTGGCGGAACTGATCATCGATCCCGCCGTGGCGTCGATTCTCGGGAGCGCGGAGGGTGGGCACCTGAAGTTCGCCATCGATCCGACGAGCCTCGCCTTCTGGCTCTCGGTGGCGACATGGGTACTGGCCTACGTGGCGTACCAGCAGGCGGACCGGGCGCGGACCGGCCTGCGCGGGGCTGCCGAGCGCATCGGCTGGAGTTTCGACCGCGGCTTCGACCAGGCCTATTTCGGCCTGCTGCGCTTCGCTGCGAGCGTGACGCGCAATCTGCATCACGGACGGCTGCAGCGCTACATGATGGTGGTGTTCGTGGGGCTGGGCTGCGCTGCCATCGGACCGCTCTGGCTGTTCGGCGGATGGCCCGACCTGACGGTCCGCTGGGACGTGACGTTCTACGAACTGGGCGTGATGCTAACGGCGGTGGCCGGCCTGGCGATGGTGGTTCTGTCGCGCACCCGGCTGATGAGCATCCTGGCGCTCGGCGTGCAGGGCTCCGCAGTGGCGCTGCTCTTTGTATTCTACGGCGCTCCGGACCTCGGCTTCACGCAGTTCATGGTCGAGATCGTCTCTGTCGTGATCCTGGCGCTGGTGATGGCACGCCTGAACCTCGATGCGCGCGATCCACGTCCGTTCGAGGACTGGGTGCGGGATGGCGCGGTGGCGCTGTTTGCCGGCCTCGCGGTGACGCTGCTGGCCTTCCGTGTGCTGGAGACGCCGCTCAACCAGGTGCTGCCTGACTATTTCGAGGCAGCGAGCCGGCCGCTGGCGCATGGGCGGAACGTCGTCAACGTCATCCTCGTCGACTTCCGAGCGCTTGATACGCTAGGCGAGATCGCGGTCGTGTTCGCGACTGGCCTTGCGGTGATGGCGCTGCTGCGCGGCGCGCCGAAAGCACCGGCCGCTGCGCCCGAGCCCGACCCGCCGGCGCCAAAGCCGCGCCGGGCGCGGAGCAGGAAGGCTACGGCATGAACACCCTGATTTTCCGGACGATGGCACCGCTCATCACCGTGGTTATGGTGGTCTTCTCGGTGTTCGTGCTGTTGCGTGGGCACAACGAGCCGGGTGGCGGCTTCATCGGCGGGCTGATCGCCGGTGCGGCGATGGCCCTCTATTCGCTCGCGCTGGGCACCGACGTGGCGCGACGGGCGCTGCGCATCGATCCGGTGACGTTGGCCGCTGTCGGCCTCGGAGTATCCGTGCTCTCGGGCATGGTGTCGCTGCCGCTGCAACTGCCGTTCCTGACCGGCCTGTGGGGGAAGTTGATGGGGGCCGACATTTCGACACCGCTCTTTTTCGACATCGGGGTCTACCTGGTGGTGGCCGGGACGCTGTCGGCACTGGCGCTGGGGCTCGAGGAAGAGGGGGACCAGTGATGGACCACGCACTTGCCCTCCTCGCCGGACTGTTTATCGCAGTGGCGATCTACCTGCTGCTGTCGCGCTCGCTGATCCGCATGCTGCTGGGCCTCGTGCTGCTCGGCAATGGCATCAACCTCATGATTCTGGCGGGTGGGCGGCTGAGCCGGATCGTGCCGCCGATCGTGCTGGGCGATGCCGTTGCGCCAGCTGCGGATGCTGCCAATCCGCTGCCACAGGCGCTGATCCTGACGGCCATCGTCATCGGCTTCGCCATGTTCTCGTTCCTGCTGGTGCTGTCCTGGCGGGCCTATCATCGGCTCGATGCCGACAACACCGACCATATGCGCGTCGCCGAACCGCCGGGGCGGCCAGATCCACCGATGAGTTACTGATGGGCGGGATGCAACAAAGCGCGATATTCGCGGTCGACTGGCTGGTAGTGCTGCCGGTGGTGGTGGCGCTTGCCACCTCGGCGCTGCTGGTTGTCGGGCAGAACGCTCGTGACCTGCAATGGGGCGGGGCACTGCTGGGCGTGCTGGCGATCGTAGTGGTCGATGCGATGCTGCTGTGGCGAGTGGTCGAGCTTGGCCCAGTCGCCATGACGATGGGCAACTGGCTGCCGCCCTTCGGCATCAGCTTCACGGTCGATATCGTGGGCGCCGCCTTCGCGCTCGTCGCCGCGGTGGTGACGCTGCTGCTGCTCGTCTACATCCGTCACGACATCCCCGAACATGCGCGGGAGCAGGGAGCCTATCCACTGATCCTGCTGCTGCTATCCGGTGTCAGCGGAGCGTTCCTGACGGGCGACCTGTTCAACCTCTATGTCTGGTTCGAGGTGATGCTGATTTCTAGCTTCGGGCTGATGGCGCTGGGCGGGCGCGACATCCAGCTCGACGCGACGGTGAAATACGGCTTCCTCAACTTCCTCGCGACAGCGTTTTTTCTGCTGGCGCTGGGGCTGCTCTATGGTCTCGTCGGTACGCTCAACATGGCCGATATCGCTGGGGTCGCAGCCACAGCCGATCCGGTCGCGCTGGCCGGGATCGGGGCGCTGCTGCTGCTCGCCTTCGGCATGAAGGCAGCGGCCTTCCCGGTGAATGCCTGGC
>CAMDAL010000159.1 GCA_945888565.1 Devosia equisanguinis
TGTCCTCGGTGAGCGCGAAGCTGACACCAGCACCGACCTGGGCGGCCCAGGTCACTGCGCTGTCGTCGATCGACGCGGTCGGAAGGGCCGGGAAGAAGGCATCCACGGCGAGCGAGGCCACGCCGACGCCACCGCCGATGAACGGGCTGATGCCGCCCAGATCGAAGCCGTACCAGCCATTCACCATCGCGTAGGTGATCGAGGCGCTACCGTCGACGTCTGCGTCCACGCCGTCATAGGTTACGCCGCTGGCGTCGCCGTTGAGGTAGCCGACCTGGCCTTCGATCGACAGGCCATTGCCGAAGTCGTAGCCGAGCGATCCATCAATGCTGTAACCGGTATCGAAGCGCATCGAGCCGGGGGTGTCGTTGACGCTCGACACGAAGTCGAAGTCATTGATCATGGAAACGCCGCCGAAGATCGAGGCGTAGAAATTGCCGGCGGCAACCGGGTCGCTCATGTCGACCGGCTCGTAGACCTGCAGGTCGGCCGCGAAGGCGGTGCCGGTCAGCAGCGACGCGGCGATGAAGGAAAGTGCAAACCTGGTCATTGGAAGCCTCTTGAGATTCGTTGAGAGGCCTCAGGGTCAGCTGCGCCATGCCCGGTCAACTCAATACCCAGGACGTGGGGTGCTGGGGCCGGAAGTGGGACATATTCAGCACAGTGGCAGGACAGGAAGCTGGCCGCTCCACTTGGCGGCCAGCTTGCTTGTGAAGGGACCTCAGGCTGCCGGTGATGAACCGGACACGGACACCTTGATCGGCTCCTGATCCTTGGGGATGAAGCTCTCGAACAGCCGCAGGCGCTTGTAGACCGAAAGCAGCTCGATCACGGTGCCCCAGGCGCGTGCAAGGAACTGGAACGAGCTCGCCACCTGCCCGAACGCCTGCTGCACCTGCTGGTAGAGGCCCAACGTCAGAGCGCCCGCGAGAATGGATGGCGCCAGCATGAAGAGCGGGATGTAGCCCGCCAGTTGCAGGTAGCCGTAGCGGGCGAAGTTGAAATAGGTATAGTGCCAGTAGATGCGGTAGTAATTCTTCTGCACCGTGGCGAAGATTTCGCGGATTTTCATCGGTTCGGCCCGGTCGGCGTTGTCCTCGCCGTACACCAGTTCCTTGCGATAGGCCGCTTCCACCTTCTGGTTGTCGAACTGGAGGCCTGGAAGCCTGAAGCCGATGGCTGCGAGGAACACTGTGCCCAGTGCCGCAGAGATCAGTGCGACCCACACAAGGCTGCCCGGCACATCGCCAAGGAACGGAAGTTCGGTCACCCGCTGGGAGAGACCCCAGAGAATGGGCAGGAAGACCGCCAGCGTGATCAGTGCATCGAAGAAGCTGGAGCCCAGGTCCTCGACGATCTGCGCGAAGCGCATGGTATCTTCCTGCACGCGCTGCGCCGCGCCTTCGGTGGTGCGGATCGCCGGCCAATGCTGCATGTAGTAGAAGTTCATCGCCTTGCGCCACCTGAACACATAGTGGCTGGTGAAAAACGCCAGGACGACGAGCACCAGGATGCGCGGAACCACGACGGCAACGATGGTGATGATCTCAGCGTAGAACTGGTCCGCCGGTACCGACCTGGGCGTCGAAAGTGCCTGCTGCAGGGTGTTGAAGAAGGTCCCCTGCCAGTTGTTCACGAAGGCGTCGACCTGCACGTTGAAGTACAGGATCAGCAGGATCACGGTGGAGCCGACAACGGACCACCAGTACCATTCGTTGCGCTCGTAGAAGAACCAGAACAGGCAGAACAGGAATGCCACCATCAGCACATACTGATAAGTCCAGACCTGATCGCCAGTGAGGAAGGTCCCTTCGGGCGTGCAACTCGGGGCCGCAACGCCATCGGGAACAGAGCTCTGGCCGATCTCAGGGCTGGCAGGCGCCGCCTGATCCTGTTGTGGCAAGGCGTCGGGGGTCGCCGGATCCGTTGTTGCGGGGGCTGCCGGAGCACACATGGGCGCCACCATGAAGCCATCGAGACTGACCACGGACCGGAGGGGTTGTCCGAAGAACGAGAATGCCAGCGTCGCCGCCAGCATCCACACGGCGGCGGACAGGAAGAAAAGTCTTGGATTGGGGAAGAACGAGCGGAACACAGCGACTCCTGGGGCTCCGGAAACTCGCTGTCATCTAACTGACTAAATTCGTAACCCGCAAGGAATGGAACGCACCTTGCTCCGAAGTTACCCAGCCGTAAGCTTCCGGTAAGCCGCCGGCTCTGGTATCAGCGGGCGCATGAACGAGATCGTCCCCGCCGCCCAGATCGAATCCGACGCCGAAGAGCTTTCCGGCGCGCATCCGCTGTTTGCTTCGGCGCCGCGCAGCGTCGCGTTCAACAAGCTGCGCAAGCGGCTGATCCGCAACGTGCGCGAGGCGATCGACACGTTCGGCATGGCGCGGGCCGGCGAGAAGTGGCTGGTGGCGATATCGGGCGGCAAAGACAGCTACGGCATGCTGGCGCTGCTGCTCGACCTCAAGTGGCGCGGCCTGCTGCCGGTTGAACTCATCGCCTGCAACCTCGACCAGGGGCAGCCGAACTTTCCCAAGCACATCCTGCCCGAGTGGCTGACCGCCAACGGGATCGCGCATCGCATCGAGTACCGCGACACCTACTCGATCGTCACCAGCACGCTGCCGGCGGGCGCGACCTACTGCTCGCTCTGCTCGCGGCTGCGTCGTGGCAACCTCTATCGCATCGCGCGGGAGGAGGGCTGCTCGGCCCTGGTGCTGGGGCACCATCGCGAGGACAGCCTCGAGACGTTCTTCATGAACATGTTCCATGGCGGCCGCCTCGCTGCGATGCCGCCGCGGCTGATGAACGACGATGGCGATGTCGAAGTGCTCCGCCCGCTGATCTACTGCGGCGAGCCGGACCTGGCGAAATTTGCCGAGCACATGGCGTTCCCGATCATCCCGTGCGACCTGTGCGGCAGCCAGGATGGGCTCGAGCGCAACGCCATGAAGGCGATGCTGGACGATATCGAAAAGCGCATGCCCGGCCGCAAGGACATCATGATCCGGGCGCTGGGCAACGTGCGCCCGAGCCACCTGCTGGACCCGACGCTGTTCGACTTCCACGGCCTCACGGCCAAGAACTAGCCGCTACCATTTCACCGGTGGCCATCGCGGCCGCGTGTGCTAGTCCACAGCCGTCGCTTCCAAGGCCAAGGACCAGCCATGCCCGCTTTCGATATCACCCGGCTCGCCACCATCCTCCGTGATGCCGCCAAGGCAGAAATCCTGCCGCGCTTCCGGCGGCTCGACGACGGCATGGTGCGGCAGAAATCCGAGGCGATCGACCTCGTGACCGAAGCCGACGAGGCGGCGGAGCGCTTCATCGGCGCTGCCGTGAAGCAGGCCTGGCCGCAGGCGCTGTTCGTGGGCGAGGAGTCGGTGGCGGCCGATCCGGGCCTGCTGGACCGGCTCGACGCGGCCGACTTCGCCATCATCGTCGATCCGGTAGATGGCACCGCCAACTTCGCGGCCGGGCTGCCGCTCTATGCCACCATGGCGTCGGTGGTGGTGAAGGGCGAGACCGTGGCCGGCATCATCTACGATCCGATGGGCGACGACTGGGTGCTGGCCGAGCGCGGGGCAGGGGCGTTCATGCGCTTCCCCGATGGCCGCTCGCAGCGCCTCAAGGTGGCCACCGCCCCGGCGCTCGCGCAGATGGTCGGACACGTCTCGATCACCTTCATGCCCGGCGCCAGCAAGCCGCTGATCCTGCAGAACCTCGCCAAGGTGCGCGTCGCCGCGAGTTACCGGGTCGCCGGGCACGACTATCGCACCTTCGCCACCGGCCACTGTCACTTCGTGGCGTTCAACAAGCTGATGCCGTGGGACCACCTGGCCGGCTGCCTGATCGCCGAGGAGGCCGGCGGCTACGTCGCCCGCTTCGACGGCTCGCCGTACCTGCCGAGCCATCGCGACGGCGGCCTGATCATCGCCACCGACAAAGACAACTGGGCCCTGCTGCGGCGCGAGATCTTCACGCTGTAACCGGCAGGCCGGCGCTCACGCGCAGGCCGCATCCGGATCAGAACGCCGCGTTGGCGCCGAGCTTCACGCCAGCCGAGATTTCGCCGGCCGCGTAGCCGATATTGCCCCTGGCGAAGCCGGACAGGGTGGCATCGTCGTTGGCGATGGTGAGGCCGCCGCTGAGGTCGCCATAGACGCCGCCATTGCTGCCGAGCACGACCGGGGTGGGCGGGGCGTCGACGCCGTCCCCGCCGAGGAAGTCGTAGCCCACCGTCGCCACCGCGAACGGTGTCAGGGTCACGCCGTCGAAGACGAAGTCGCGGGCGATCCGCAGCCGGGCTTCGGTGGCCAGCGAGTCGGTATCGACGAAGCCGACATCCATGGCAGGTGTCGCACTTGAAAGTGGTCGCTGTGCCGCCCGTCACGTCGCAGACCGCCTGGGCGGTGCCCGCAAAACCAGAGAAATCAGTCCAGTTGCCAGTGCAAACGCAATGGTGCGCGTGCCGATCATCAATTCTTCTCCAATAGCGACGTGCGTGAAACAGCACTCGCAAATATTATGGGGCGAGAAATAACTCTGCCGAAATTCGCCAGCAATACGCCGTTGCTGCGCGTTGTTGCAGGATTTTATTTGCGGCAGCAACGAGGCGGCTGCGGGGAATAAGTTCCCGATTCGCTAGTGTCCGGTGTCGGCCGAAGCGGGCTTGCCGTACTGGGCGCCCACGCCAAACAGCTTGCCGTTTTCGGCGATCAGCACGCAGATCAGCACCAGCGCGCCCATCGAAGCATAGCCGATGGCGTTGGGGACCAGCGTGCCGTCGTAGTGCTGGCCGATATAGGTGCCGATCAGCGCGCCGCCGACCGTCTGGGTGAAGCCGAACACCGAGGCGGCGGTGCCCGCCACGCTGCCGAGGGGCTCCATCGACAGGGCATTCATGTTCGATGCGGCCCAGCCGAAGAAGAACTGGATCACCATGAGCATGCCGAAGAACAGCGGAAACGGCACCGGACCCAGCAGCGCGAACACCACGAACACCGACGCCATGCCGAGGTAGGCCAGGTTGGCGGAGTGGGCGAGCCGCCGCATGCCAACGCGCCTGACGACGCGCGAGTTGATGAGCTGTGCCACCGCGATGGTGCCCGCCATCACGGCGAAGGCTACCGGGAAGTAGGGCCCGAGGCCGTAGAGCTCGACGAAGATCTGCTGGCTGGCCGAAATGAAGCCGAACATGGCGCCGAAGAGGAACGTGCCCGCGAGCCCGTAGAACAACGCCATGCGGTTGGTGAGGACGATGCGGAAGCCGTCGGTCACCGACTTGAAGCTCAGCGCCCGGCGGTACTTGGCGTGCATGGTTTCGGGCAGGCGAAGGAAGCCCCACAGACCGATCATCGCCGCGAGCCCGCCCATGAACAGGAAGATGTACTGCCACGGCCCGGTCAGCAGGATGACCTGACCGATGCCCGGCGCAATGATCGGGATGGCCATGAAGATCATGAAGGTCAGCGACATGACTTCGGCCATCTCGCGGCCCTCGAAGCGGTCACGCACGACGGCGGTAGCGATGACTCGCGTGCCCGCGGCCCCCATACCCTGCACGAAGCGCAGCGCCAGCAGGATGCCGAAGGTCGGGGCGAAGATCGCGGCGAAGGCGCAGACGAGGTAGATCGCCAGCCCAACGAACAGCGGCCCGCGCCGCCCGAACCGGTCGGTCAGTGGCCCGAAGGCCAGCTGCGCGATACCGAAGCCGAACATGTAGGAGCCGATCACCAACTGCCGCTCGTTCTCGTTGGACACGCCGAGCGCCTCGCCCATGTAGGGCAGGGCGGGCAGCATCACATCGATAGCGAGGGCGTTGAGCGCCATAAGCGCGGCAACAAGTATGATGAACTCGACGCGGGAGATATCCCGCGGCTTGGCAACAGTATCGGACATTTGACTCTCGTCAGGCCGGGGGAGGGGCCCGGAAGGCCGGGAACATGCCCCCGTAGGTCCGGCTTGGCAACCTTTGAAAGCGCAAATGTGATTGCGACAATCGTCTGGGTCCCAGCAATATCAGGTCGCCGGCTTCAGGCGGAAGCTGGAGGCTCCCAGCTCCTTGATCGGCAGGTGAATGGCCGCTGAGGCGAGGCCGAGGATGATGCCCAGGTACCACACGAGGCTGTAGGAGCCGGTGTTGTCATACACGTAGCCGCCCAGCCAGACACCGAGGAACGAGCCGAGCTGGTGCGACAGGAAGGCGATGCCGTAGAGCATCCCCATGTAGCGCGCGCCGAAGAACAGGCTGACCAGCCCGGCGGTCAGCGGCACCGTGGAGAGCCAGAGGAGGCCCATCGCCGCGGAGAAGATGAGCGCGCTGGTCAGCGTCACCGGGAACAGCATGAACAGGGCGATCGCCACGACGCGGCTGAAGTAGATCGAGGCGAGCAGCATCTGCTTGGGCAGCTTGCCACCGAGGTAGCCGGCCAGCAGCGAGCCGGCGATGTTGAACACGCCGATCACCGCGATCGACCAGCTGCCGGCATCCGGCGACAGGCCGCACTGCACCAGGTAGGCCGGCAGGTGGACGTTGATGAAGGCGATGTGGAAGCCGCAGACGAAGAAGCCGATCACCAGCAGCCGATACGAGCCGTAGCCCCAGGCGCGCGACAGCGCTTCCATGAACTTGAGGTCGGCCTGGCCGGTGACATGCTCGGTCCTGCCGCGCAGCGCGTAAGTCAACGGTATCACCAGCACCAGCAGCATGGCGGCGTAGATCAGCGTCGATTGCCATCCGAAGTTCTGGATGAAGGCCTGCCCGATCGGGGCGAAGGCGAACTGGCCGAAGCTCGAGGCGGCCGTCGCGACACCGAAGATCAGCGGCCGCTTCTCCTGCGGCACGCTGCGTCCGAAGGCCGCCATGACGATCGAAAAGCTCGAGGTCGCGATGCCGACGCCGGTCAGCACGCCGGCGGTGAGGCTCATCGCGGTGCCGTCGGGCGAGATGGTCATCAGCACGAGGCCGAGCGCGTAGATCAGCAGCCCGCCGACCACCACCTTGGCGGTGCCGAAACGATCGGCGAGCCCGCCGGCGAAGGGCTGGGCGACGCCCCAGGCGAGGTTCTGGATGGCGAGCGCCATGCCCCAGGATTCGCGCGTCAGCCCCAGGTCGGCCGCCACCGGCAGGGTCAGCAGTCCGAAGCTGGTGCGGATGCCGTTGGTCACGGCGGCCAGCAGGCAGCCGGCGATGATGAGGAGCAACAGCGGCGCGGCGATGGAGCGGGAGGCGGTGACGGACGACATGGCGCAAACCTCGAAAAGCCGGCGGACGCTACACCTGCAACTGCCATGCAGGAAATGCATTCCAGTGATGAGGCTCATCACGCAGGCTGATTGCGGGGTGATCGGCCGAGCCGAAGCACCTATATGAAGCGCAGCCGCAGCTGCATGACGGAGATCAAATGATCCGCCACATCGTGTTCTTCACCGCCCGCGACCCCGTCGACCTCGGCCGCATCGTCGAGGGGCTGGAGCTGCTCGGACAAATTCCGCACTCGGAGCATTTCGAGGTGGTGCAGAACGCGAAGGTCGACCAGTTCGGCAACGACGTGGACGTCATCGTCTATGCCGAGTTCGCCGATGAGGCGGCGCTCGCCGCCTACAAGGCGCACCCGATCTATGCCGAAGCGACGCGGCGTGTTCGGCCGCTGCGGGAGCTCCGCTACGCGGCCGATTTCAAGGCGCTAGAGAAGAAGGCGCTCAAGCGGTCTGCGTGACCGCGATGCCCTTGTCGGCAAAGTGCGTCTGCAGCTCGCCGGCCTGGAACATCTCGGTGACGATGTCGGCGCCGCCGACAAACTCGCCCTTGATGTAAAGCTGCGGGATGGTCGGCCAGTTGGCGTAGGCCTTGATGCCTTCGCGCAGTTCCTGGTCTTCCAGCACGTTGGCGCTGTTGAAGTCGACGCCGAGGTAATTCAGGATCTGCACCACGCGGCCCGAGAAGCCGCACATCGGGAAGTCCGGCGTGCCCTTCATGAACAGGAACACGTCGTTGCTCTTCACCTGCTCGTCGATCTTGGCGTTGATGTCGCTCATGGCTCTGCCTTTCATGCTGGCGGTCCGGACCGCCCGGTTGATCCCGTAGATAATCCTGCAGGGGCGCGCTGTCGAGGGTGCTCCATCGGCTAATGCCGATGCTGTGTCTCAGCTATGCGCGCCATGACGGCCTCGGGCAGTTGCCGACCCGGGACCATCGCCAGTTCGGCCAGATGCTCCGGCCGCGTCGTGCCCACCACCGCGACGCTGACCTCGGGGTTAGCCAGCACCCATGCGAGCGCCGCCTGCGCCGCGCTCCAGCCTTCGATCTCGCGCAGGAAGCCGTAGCGCATGCCGGCGACCACGTCGGCGCGGTGGCGCGGATAGGCGAGCCCGCGCGCCAGGTACCAGAGGTCGGATACCCGCCGCAGTTTGAGCGCCTGCCGGTCGATGTGGCCCATCGCAAGCGGCATCCCGGCAATCGCCGCCATGCCGCGCCCCGCTGCCGTGCCGATCAGTGCCGCACGGTCAGACCGCAGCACGTTGTAGTCCAGCATCACGGTATCAAACCGGCCGCTGTTGATCGCCCAATCGAGCGGAGCGTGGTCAAAACTGTTGAGCCCGAGCCAGCGATACCAACCGCGCGCCCGGAGTTGCCACAGCCGCTCGAACAGCGCGTCGGTCATCTCGGCGATTTCCGGCCCGTGCAGTTGGAACAGCGGAACCGTCTCGAGCCCCAGCCGCTGGCGGCTGCGGG
>CAMDAL010000160.1 GCA_945888565.1 Devosia equisanguinis
GAGTGGGCCGTGCAGAGATCAAGATACATGACGCTGGAAACCATCGGCCAGATCAGCGATGATCCTCTCGTCAGCCTGCCAGCGGTGGCCCGCTGATCAGCCCGGCCCTGCCGGAGAGCGTGGAGGCCCAGCCTCAGTTACACCACGCACTGGGACGCGATCTCGCTGTAACGTTCTTCGGACCAGTGAGACTGAACTGAGAACGCGCTGAGACGACGCGCGACGATTCTAGATAAGCCGGAGAGAGCAACACTCCCGTCAAACTGAAAGCTCCAGATGCTGCCCCCTCCAACGACCCTCTTCCCCCGCCAACCCGTACCGCTCCTGAAGCTCCCGCTTGCCGGCGGCGGAGAATTCGAACTCAAGGCGCTGCAGGCGGGCAGGTCCTATCTGCTGGTTTTCTATCGCGGACGGCATTGCCCCGTGTGCAGGACGCAGCTCTCTGCGCTGCAGGCCCAGGCTGAGGCGTTTGCGTCACGCGGCGTAACTCTGGCGGCAGTCTCCTGCGACACCAAAGAGCGCGCGGAAGCCGCCAAGGTGGATTGGAAGCTGGACAGCTTGGACATTGCCTATGGGCTGACGCTGGAGCAGGCCCGACAGTGGGGTCTGTTCATCACGGCCTCTCGCGGCAAGACATCGCTGGGGATTGAGGAGCCCGCCTTGTTTTCTGAGCCTGGCCTCTTTCTGGTCAGTGCGGACCTGACGTTGTTCTTTTCATCGATCCAGAGCATGCCGTTTGTGCGACCTCGGCCGGAGGACATGCTGGCGGCAATCTACTACATCCAGAAGAACGATTACCCGCCCCGTGGCGATTACCGGTAGGCGAGGCAGGCGCGTGCTCGACCGCTACATCATCCCGACGCAGGAGCGCCTCCTCAGGCCCTTTGCGCTGTGGTGCCTGCGACGCGGGATTACACCCAATCGCATTACCATCGCGGGCTTTGCCATCGGATTGGCGGCGGTTCCCGCCATTGCGAGTGGCCACTTCATGGTCGGGCTGGCGCTGATAGCGATAAACCGCATCCTCGATGGGCTGGATGGCGTAGTCGCCCGACTGGCGGGGCAGGCGACCGATCGTGGTGCTTTCCTCGATATCGCGCTCGATTTCTTCTTCTATGCGGCCATTCCCTTTGCCTTCGTGCTTTTAGATCCGATCGCCAACGGCCTCGCGGGATCTTTCCTGCTGCTCTCGTTCATTGGCACAGGCTCTAGCTTTCTCGCGTTTTCGGTCATCGCCGAGCGGCAGGGCCTGACGTCCGTCACGATGCCCAGGAAGGGCCTTTACTATCTCGGAGGCATCACGGAAGGTGCCGAAACTATCGCCCTTTTCGTGGCGATCTGCGTGTTTCCCGGAGCGTTTCCGACAATTGCCACCACGTTTGCCGTGCTTGCCCTGCTGACCACGTTCGCGCGCTGGTGGTGGGGTTGGAAGACTTTCGCCGCATGACCTTCAGGAACGAACGTACCGCTCGGCTCGCAATCAGGGGGCTGACGAAGTCCTTTGGTGGAACGCCGGCTTTGCAGGACGTGAGCCTGATGGTGGAGCCGGGTGAACTGGTCAGCCTGCTAGGGCCGTCCGGGTGCGGAAAATCGACAACACTGAGGCTGATCGCCGGTCTTGAGGCGCCGGACGTTGGCTCGATCAGGATCGACGGAGTAGACGTCGCCAGCCAGTCCGTGCCCGATCGGAATGTCGGCCTGGTCTTCCAGCGCTACGCGCTTTTTCAGCACATGACGGTCAGCGCCAATGTCGGCTTTGGCCTCAAGGTACGCGGCCTCGATCGCGCCGAAGCGGGTCGTCGGGTGGAAGAAATTCTCGCAGTGGTCGGGCTGGAGGGTCTCGCCTCGCGCTTTCCGCATCAGTTGTCGGGCGGGCAGATGCAACGCGTCGCGTTGGCGCGCACCCTGGTCACGCGGCCAAGAGTGCTGATGCTCGATGAACCCTTCGCGGCGCTCGATGCGGAGTTGCGGGCCCGAATGCGGGTGTTTCTCCGCGAGTTACAGCAGCGACTGGGCCTGACGACCCTCTTCGTCACACACGACCAGGCCGAGGCTATGGAGCTCTCCGACCGTATCGCCGTGATGCAGGCCGGCCGGCTGCTTCAGCTCGATACGCCCGAAGCCATCTACAACCAGCCCGGCAGTCCCGATGTCGCCCGGATGTTCGGTGCGCCCAACCTGCTCGAGGGGCGCACAACTCCCCATGGTGAGTTCGTCCACGAGGCCTTTGGCCTGCAGTTTGCTGCCGGCCAAGCGGCACCTGCCGGCGCTACCGTAGCGGTGATGCTGCGCCCCGAAGCTCTGCGCCTCCTCCCCGCCGATGGTCCGGCCGTCGTTTCGGGCCTGCTCTATCTGGGCAAGACCGTGCTCTACACCCTGCGCGCCAGAGGACAGGAACTGCGCGTCGAACGCCCGTCTTCTGAACCGCGCTTCGCCTTGGGCCAGAGGGTCGCCGTGGCGTGCGACATCGACGCCGCGTGGCTGTTCCCAGCCCTGGCGTCCCAGCCAAACCCATCAAGGAGCCATTGATGATCCGTCTTGCCCGAGCCCTGCTGGTCTCTACTCTGCTCGCCACCACGGCACTGGCCCAGCCCGACACAGAAGCGAGTCGTCTCCAGGCCGATTTCCTCGATGGCAAGCTAGCCTGGGAGAGCGTGCTCGAAACCGCCCGCGCCGAGGGCGAGGTGCATTTCTTCTATTGGGGCGGCGACGACAATCTCAACATCTGGATGGACAGCGTCGTGGCGCCGGCACTGGCCGAACTCGGGGTCACGCTACGCGCCAACCGGATAACCGGCACCAAGGACGCGGTCGATCTGGTGCTCGCCGAGACTGCCGCCGGCAAAGGCATCGGCGAAGGCAGCGTCGATGCGATCTGGCTCAACGGCGAGAACTTCTTCACGCTCAAGCAGCAGGGCCAGCTGTTCGGCAGCTTTGCGCAGGCGCTCCCCAACTCGGTGCATTTCGAGTGGGGCCAGGCCGATCCGCGCTCGACCCTCAACCTCCGCGATTTCGGCACGACGACCGAGGGTATGGAGGTGCCATGGTCCGGCGAGCAGTATGTCTGCGTCGCCAATCGCGCCCTGATGACCATTGACCAGACCCCGTCCGACTTTGCCGGACTGCGCGCCTATCTCGAGGCCAATCCAGGCAAGTTCGCCTACGTCAAGCCGCCGCACTATCTGGGCAACACCTTCGTCCAGCAGGTGCTCTATGCCCTTAATCCCGATGGCACGGCTGCCAGCCCCTTCCAGGCTAGCATCAGCGAACTCGGCGCCGAAGAACTGGCGCGGCTGATCGAGCCCGGCTTTGCTTACCTGCGCGAACTCGAGCCTCTGCTGCTCGGCGGGCCACAGGGCGCCACCCGCTACCCCGAGGATGGCGCGGCGGCCGATGGACTGTTCCGCAACAGCGAGATCCACCTGACTTGTGGCTTTGGCCTTTATGCAGTGGCCACCAAAAGGGCCAATGGCAGCTATCCCGATACCGCCGAGGAGATCATCTTTCCCGCCGGAAGCATGATCAAGAACAAGAGCTACCTCGCCATCCCTGCCAATGCCCCCAATCCTGCAGCGGCCCTGGTGCTGGCCAACTACATGTCGTCGGTCGACGCACAGGTGACCCGTCTTGAACTCGTCGGCTATCCGGCGGGCATTGATCCGTGGCGGCTGTCGCCTGAGGACGCCGCAAGGCTCGAAGCGGCAGCGCCACCGCATTTCGGTGTGACCGCAGCCGAGCTGGACGCCAATATTGCGCCCGACACCAACGCCTCACTGGTCGATGTCGTAGAAGCGGTCTGGCTCGAGTATATCGAGCGGCAGTCGGACGATCCGTTCGCCGCCATCGTCGCCCGCGCCGCCGCCCCCGCTCTGGCCACGCAGTGACTCGACCTGCCGCCCGATCGACTGCACGGACCGGCGAGCCATGGCAGGTTGCCGCATCGCTGGTTCCGATCGGCGGCGTGCTCGGCCTGATGCTCGGCGGGGCCGTGCTGCTGGCCGTCGCCCAGAGCCTGGGCTTTGCTCCCTGGTACGGGATCAACAGCTTTCCCGACCCGAGCTACCTCGCCGGCCTGTGGGGGAGCAAGGGGTTCTGGGTGTCGGTCGGGCTGACGCTCTACTACAGCCTGGCCGCCACCCTGTTGGCGCTGCTTCTGGCACTGACAACCGCGACGCTGCTGGTCCGCTCGTTTCACGGGCGAGCGGTGTTCGGCGCCCTCTACCGGCTGCCCCTCGTGGTGCCGTACGGCGTGGGCATCGCCCTAGCGGTGATCATGATGGGCAATGGCGGCCTGGTGTCACGCGGTCTCGCCGCCCTTGGCTGGATCGACGATCCGTCGGGATTTCCGCGGCTTCTCAACACCCACGCCGGCTGGGGCGTCATCGCGGTTTATGTCTGGAAGCAGCTGCCATTCATGGTCGTGGCAATCCATGCCGTCATGGTTGGCGCCGACCGCGAGCAGGCAGAGGCGGCGGTCGTCCTCGGGGCCAGCCGGTCGGATGTGTTCCGTCACGTAACGCTGCCGCAGATTGCTCCGGGCATCCTTTCGGCGACGCTGATCTGCTTCGCATTCAACATGGGGGCGTTCGAAGCGCCGTTCATCCTTGGCGGGGGCTATCCCGATACGCTTCCCGTTCTCGCGTGGCGGTTCTTCAACGATGCCGACTACACCATGCAGCTGCGCGGCATGGCAGCGGTAGTGTCCATCGCCGCGTTGACCGGGGCGCTCGTCCTCGCCTATCTCGCCGCCTATCGCGCATATGAGCGCAGCATCGGCAGGGCCTGACGTGGCGGGGGTGAAGGACACCAGCTCTCGGGAGCCTGTCGGACGGCTGGGTGGTGCATACCTGCTGTTTGTCGTGGGCTTTCTTGTCGGCCCTTTCCTGCCGCTGTTGATCCAGTCCCTGGCCTTTCACTGGGTCTGGCCGGACCTTCTGCCATCCGAGTGGTGGCTCACCGCGCGGGAGCGCGCACGGCTGCCGCAGGGCTGGGACTATGTGATCTCGCCTTACAGCCGGGTGGGCGAGGCGCTGCTCAATACCGTGACGATCGGCCTCGCGACCGCTCTGCTGTGCCTCGCCATCTGCCTGCCCGCCGCGCGCGTGCTGGCCACACAGGATTTTGCGGGCAAGCGTCTGGTGGAGCTCTATCTGGCGCTACCGCTGATCCTGCCCGAGGCAGTGATCGGCATCGCGCTTTCCATGGTGTTCATTCGACTTGGCCTCGCCGGAACGCATGCGGGAATCGTGCTGGTGCACCTGATCCCCACGATCCCCTACATGCTGCGCATGCTCATCGCGGGATTCCGGGGGCTCGACCGGGAGGTCGAGGAGCAGGCGAGGGTGCTCGGCGCCAGCAACTGGCAGGTGACGCGCCTGATCACGCTGCCGCTGATCCTGCCCACGGCGATGGCCGGCGCGCTGTTCGCGTTCCTGGTGTCGACCAACCTCTTCCTGCTCACCTTCCTGATGGGACAGGGAAAGATCGTCACCCTGCCTACACTGCTCTTCTCCAAGCTCTCGGGCGGCGCACTGGAACCGACGGCAGCGGGCATTGCCTTGGCCGCAGCGCTTCCTGGGGTGGCCGTGCTGCTGCTGCTGGACCGGTTTGCAGGTCCGCACGTCGGAACCGCAGCGGGCCAGCGCGCCTGACACGTCACGTTGCTGCGTCCGTCGAGCGTCGGATGAGCGATCGGCCGAAGAGGCGGACCCAGAGCAGCGCATAGAGCACGAACGCCACGGCCCGTGACGCTGGCGCTGGATGGTGTGGGCTACTGGTTGCAGTTCAGCGGGATGAGCATGGACGGCACCACACCCATGCTCACAGAGATGACAACCCAGAATCCCAGGAAGCGAGCGGCCGAAAATTTCGCCGCCGCTGGGATTGAGCCAAGACGCGTTCTAGCACTTCCCCATCCGTCATGTAGTGCTACCGGCGTCGTGCGCGATTTCCTATCGAGAATAAAACAAGGAGCGTCCGGCCGTGTCGTTGCATGCTTTGCGATCGCACCCGCATTCCCGAAAGGATGGGACCTATCCGGTCGCTTTCAGATGCACGATCTGGCTCACGGAAGGGGCTGCGTGCAAGGGGCTGATCAAACAGCCCTCACGCCAAGCACTGCGCACGACTTCGATGTCAACGTCGGCGACTGCCGGCATTCGATCGTCTCGCTTGAGCGCAGCGACAGGCACTGTAGAACGATGTTCGCACAACCCGCACAGCCAGCCGAACGGGTTGGCGGACCGAGGAGATGAGCCTTGAACGACGTCGTAGCGCCGCGCCCGCAGGGCCCTGGTATGGCCCATTGGACCGCCCGGATGGTCCGCCCGCTCTCAGATCGCGGCGTCGGCACGCCCGCCTCGTTCGTTGGAAAGCGCTTCACGCTGGAGCAGGTGCTGGGCACCGAAACGTTGCGCATCAGCGCGCTCGGGCTCTACCGCGCTTTCATCAATGGCGTACGCGTCGGCAATGATCTGCTGACCCCCGGCTGGACCGCCTATGACAAGCGGCTGAGCTACCAGACCTATGCCGTGGGCGGCCTGCTGAAGCCGGGCGGGAACCATATCGAGATCTGGCTGGCCGACGGCTGGCTGCGCTCACAGATGATGTGGGGCAAGGCGCCGCTGTTCAACGTCTGGGGCAAGGACATCGCCGCGATCGCCGAATTGCGGGCCAACGCGGACAGCGCCGATCTCCTGCTTGTCACCGATGCCAGCTGGGTCAGCGGCGAACTGCCGGTGCGCCAGTCGGGCATCTATTTCGGCGAGGAGTACGACGCCCGGTTCGAAAAGCAGGTGACGGCGGGCACCGAGGTGCTGCCGTTCGATACCGGCATCCTCATGCCGCACGAAACCACGCCGCCGCGCGAACTGGCGCCGATCGCGCCCGTGAAGACCTGGACCGATGCCGAGGGGCGCACTGTCCACGATTTCGGCCAGAACCATGCCGGCTATGTCGCCTTCACCGTATCCGGCGAGGCAGGCGCGCGCGTCGTGGTCGAGCATGGCGAAGTGCTCGACAAGGACCAGCAGTTCTACAACGGCAACTACCGCACGGCAGCGGCGAAGCTCGACTACACCCTGAGCGGCAGGGGGAATGAGAGCTGGCGCCCGATCTTCACCTTCCAGGGCTATCGCTTCGCGCGGGTGACGATCACCGGCCGGGCGACGATCACCCACATTGAGTCGGTGCCGGTGACCTCGGTCACCGAGCAGAAGGCGAGCTTCACTTCCGCCAATCCGCTGGTCGACCGGCTGGTGCTGAATACGCTCTGGAGCCAGCGCTCCAACTTCATCGACGTGCCCACCGATTGCCCGCAGCGCGACGAGCGGCTGGGCTGGACTGGTGATGCGCAGGTGTTCGCCGGCACGGCCTGCTACTTCGGCGACGTGCACGGTTTCCTCGTGAAATACGTTCGCGACCTGATGGCTGACCAGCGCGAGAACGGCGCCATTCCGCACGTCTCACCCGATCCCACCCGGATGCAACCCGAGCACTATCCGGGCTTTTTCGGCTCGACCGGCTGGGGCGACGCCATCGCGGTGATTCCGTGGCAGCTCTACCTGCACTATGGCGACACGGCGATCCTGGCCGAAGCGCTGCCCGCCATGGTGCGCTGGGTCGATTTCGTCTGGTCGATCGGCAACGGTCCGATCGTGACGCCGCCGCGCCAGTGGGGTGGCCACGGCTTCACCTTCGGCGACTGGCTGCAGCCGGGCGGGCCATCAGCGAAGCCACTGCCCACGATCGGCGACGATGCCGCGGCGACAATCTACCTCTTCATCACCGCCACGCTGGTGGGGAAGATCGCGCGGATCGCCGGCAAGTCCGACATCGCTGCACGGATGCAGGGGATCGCGGCTGAGGTGAAGAGTGCGTTCGCGAGCGAGTTCATCACCGGTTCGGGCCGTCTCGCCTATGACGACCAGACCTCATACGCGCTGGCGTTCCTCCACGACCTGATACCCGAGGCGAAGCGGGAGGCGGCAAAGGGCTACTTCAAGGCCGCGATCCTGCGCTCTGAAGGCAAGGTGGGCACCGGCTTCATCGGTACCCCGGCACTGCTGCCGGCGCTGGTGAAGATTGGCGAGCCGGGCATCGCTGCCGACCTGTTCCTGCAGGAAGGCGTACCGGGCTGGCTGTATCAGGTGAAGATGGGCGCCACCACGATCTGGGAGCGCTGGGATGCGATGGCGCCGGACGGTACGATCTACAACCCGCAGATGAACTCATACAATCACTACGCCTATGGCGCGGTGTGCCAGTGGCTGCTGGAAGCCGTCGCCGGCTTCCGGCCCGACGCGAACGATCCGGGCTTCGCGACGGTGGTGTTCGAGCCGGTGGTGATCGCAGAACTGTCGCCAGTCGTCGCCGCCCACGATTCACCGCTGGGCCAGATCAGGGCCGGCTGGACGGTGACGGACGGCAAGGTCCGCTACAGCGTCACCGTGCCGGCGGCCAGCAAGGGCGTGTTGAAGCTCAGCGCCCCCAACATCACCGTCGATGGCGCCCCTTGGGACGGCGGCGAGCGGCCACTGGCGCCGGGCGACCACATTGTCACCTTCGACTACGTCGCGCCGGCCCGCCTCACGGTCGACAAGGTCAAGACTAACGCCCGCACGCCCTGAAGGCGGGGGTCAGAATTCGAGCGGCTCCTGGGTCAGCGATACGCCGAAGCGGGCGCTGACCGCCGCGCGGATCGCGGTCGCCAGCGCAGTGATCTCGTCATAGGAGGCGCCGC
>CAMDAL010000161.1 GCA_945888565.1 Devosia equisanguinis
CTTCGATGTCATCCTCGCTACCCTCGCCTGAACGCGCCCAGAACGGTCAAAACGCGGCCTGCCGAAGGGGTGGGTAATTACGTCGACATGACGATGGTAGCGCAGCTTGTATGGGTTGTAGCGCTGGCGGGTGTATCGCTCTTCGTGACCACCGGCCACTTTGACTCCAAGGACGTGAAAAAGCCTGACTGGTTGGACCACGTCAATACCTACAACCTCAAGCTGAAGCTCGCATTCGCCATCATCTCCATTTCAGGCGTTCATGCGTTGAAGACTTACTTGGGCGGCGACCTGAGTTTGGAAAACATACAGATCGTAGCGATGGTGGCATTGATCCACTTCACGTTCGTACTTTCCGCCATCGGAATATCCTTCGCAGAGCGGTTAACGCGGGAAAAAGCGTAAAGCGCCCTCGGAGCTAACCGCAATTGCCGTTCACTGGGATGTCGCGCCCGCTTGCCGGGTTCGATCCAAACTGGTGACCGCGGTGATTGCGGGCTGAGACCAGGCAGCCTGCAGCACCGAACTATACATCGCACCCTCCTGACCAGACGTGGTGCCGGTGTGCATCGTAAACAACTCCCACGCCCTAATCTCGGGCGTGGGGGAACGCATCAGCCGCCCGCCTCAGCGCGCGTTCAGCAGCCGCGCCGCCTCGAGCGCAAAATACGTCAGCACCCCGTCACACCCGGCGCGCTTGAAGGCCCACAGGCTCTCCATCATCGCCGCCTCGCCGTTGATCGCGCCCGCCGCGCCCGCCAGCTTCAGCATCGTGTATTCGCCCGACACCTGGTAGGCGAACACCGGCACGTCGAACTCGTCGCGCACCCGCCGCACGATATCGAGATACGGCATCCCCGGCTTCACCATCACCATGTCGGCGCCCTCGGCGATGTCCTGCTCCACCTCGCGCATCGCCTCGTCGGTATTGGCGAAATCGAGCTGGTAGGTGCGCTTGTCGCCCTTGAGCCGGCTCCCCGACCCCACCGCATCGCGGAACGGCCCGTAGAAGCTCGAGGCGTACTTGGCCGAATAGGCCATGATCGCCAACTGCTCGAAGCCCTCGCCGTCGAGCGCCGCGCGGATCGCCGCCACGCGCCCGTCCATCATGTCGGACGGCGCGATGATATCGGCCCCGGCCCGCGCCTGCATCAGCGCCGCCTTCACCATCACCTCGACGGTCTCGTCGTTGAGGATCTCGCCGTCGCGCACCAGCCCGTCCTGCCCGTCCGACGAATACTCGTCGAGCGCCACGTCGGTGATGAGCCCGATCGGTACCCCGGCATCCTTGATCGCATTCAGCGTCCGCGCCGTCAGGTTGTCGGGGTTGTGCGCCTCACTGCCGTTCTCGTTGCGCCGCTCGTCCTGCGTATTGGGAAAGATCGCCAGCGCCGGGATGCCCTCGGCCGCCGCCGCTTTTGCCACCTCCACCGCCAGGTCCACCGACACCCGCTCCACCCCCGGCATGGTCCGGATCAGCGTGCGCGTGTTCACCCCGTCCTCGACGAAGATCGGCAGCACGAAGTCGGCCGGTGTCAGCACCGTCTCGCGCAGCATGTCGCGCATCCAGCCGGTACGCCGCAGTCGCCGCTGCCGCCGGCCGTCGAGAAAGCTCATGTCGTGCTTTTTCCAGTTGGGCATGGCGGGGCAAGCTCCTTGCGAACAGACTGGCGTCTTCCTACCCCCCTGCCCGTCCCTAGCCAAGGGACCTGCAGGCGACTTCGTCGTCCCAGCTTGTCGCACCGCCCCGGCGCCTGCTAAGCCCCTCGGCATGGATTTCAAGAGCGAACTCGCCGGCCGCTACCTGCGCATCGTCGCCATCATCGCGCTTCTGCTGGGCCTCAGCGACGCTGCCCGCCTGCTCGGCGTGTCCTCGGGCGCCCAGAGCCCGATCACCGAGCTCGGCGCCGCCGGCTTCGCCTACCTTGCCGTGTTCTGCCTCGCCCGCCTGTTCGCCGCAGTCGGCTTATGGATCAGGGCCAGTTGGGGCGCGGTGCTGCTCGGCATCTCCACCACAATCGAACTGCTGATGTACCTGTTGGGTCACCCGGACGTTACCATTTCGATGGTCGGTTTCGGCATCCGCGTGGTCCTGCTGGTCAGCGTTGCCGTGCTGCTTTTCCTCAGTTTCCGCATGCGCCGCGCCCACGACTGAGCCTGCCTTGTTTTGGCCCGGTAACTTGCGATTCAGGTTACAATTTCCTGACCCTTGGTTACCTCTTGTAAAGCCAATTTCTGCAACTTTTTCCGTAAGATAGTTGTTAAGTCTACGGCTTAAGGCGATCTTATTTGGGCCCCCGTAGTTTGGCCCTACGAGACGCGGAAAACCGCGCAGTGACGACAGGACAGTGAGGCAAGAATGGCAATCAAATCCAACGCCGCAGAGGCGATCGTTCCGGCGGAAACCCTGGCTCTCAAGCCGCTCTACCTCGAGGCCGTCAGCCGCGTGGAGCGTCTTCACCGCCGGCTGCTCGACCTGATCAAGGACGAGTTCGACCGGATGGGGTGGGACGACATCAACCCGGTCCAAGCGCTCCTGATGTTCAACATCGGCGATGCAGAAATGACCGCCGGTGAGCTCCGCAGCCGCGGCTACTACCTGGGCAGCAACGTCTCGTACAACCTCAAGAAGCTGGTCGAGACCGGCTACATCTTCCAGGAACGCTCCCGCGCCGACCGCCGCTCGGTCCGCATCCGCCTCACTCCCAAGGGCGAGGAAGTGGCCGAGGTGATCGACGAACTCTACGATCGCCACCTCAAGTCGATCGAAAAAGTCGGCGGCCTCAACCTCGAATCCTTCGAGAACCTCAACAAGGCCCTCGGCCGCCTCGAGCGCTTCTGGGTCGATCAGATCCTCTACAAGCTCTGATCGCCTCGGGCCTGTGGCCCAGCCGCCACAATCTGTTCAGCAAACGCCGGCCTTAAGCCGGCGTTTCTTATTTCCGCCCAGAATGTCGCTATTGGATCAATTCAATTGCGGGCGGCTCCCGAACCCCGGCAAGTCCCATGAGTTGCGTTCGGCCAGGCGATGGCAGGTGGTTCAAACCTGCTTGACCGCGTTGGTGGCAACAGGGGCCGGTGGTATGAGGAGCGCTCATATCGCGGTTCGAATTTTCGGGTGACTAGATGCGGCTCAATCGGCGTAACCTGCTGACTTCCATGGCGACTGTCGGGGCTGGCCTCGCCATGCCATCGATCGTGCGCGCCCAGGACGGCTTCTGGGACGATCTCAATCGCTCCCGGATGATCAAGGGCACCGATACCGAGGGCAACACGGCCACGGCCAAGGCGCTCATCGACACCATCGAGCCGATCCTCAGCTACGACACCGCCTACAACCTGCAGGCGGCCATCGCGAACTACGAGGCGTTCGTCCAGGCCCATGGCAACTGGGACGAACCGACCCGCGAGATGTTCGGGCTGAAGCTCGGCGACAACAAGAAGGCCGTCGCCGGCCTCAAGCGCCGGTTGATGATCAACGGCGACATGCCGCTCGAGCAGAAGCTCACCAACGAGTTCGACGGCAATCTCGATGCTGCCGTGCGCCTGTTCCAGGCCCGCCACGGCGTCGTCATCAACGGCAGGGTGGATGAGGCGACGTTCTACGCCCTCGCCGTTCCGGCCGACTACCGTCTGAACCAGCTCCGCCTCAATGCCATGCGCATCCAGTACTGGGCTGAGGCCCTGTCCGATCGCTACGTGTGCGTCAACATTCCGGCCGCCACCGTCGAGGCGGTCGAGGGCAGCCAGGTCGTGCAGCGCCACAACTCGGTGGTCGGCAAGGTCGATCGCGCCACCCCGATCCTCAACTCCAAGATCTTCCAGGTGAAATTCAACCCCTACTGGACGGTGCCCAAGAGCATCATCGAGAAGGACCTCATCAAGTACATGAATGAGGATCCGGAGTACCTCACCAAGTTCGCCATCCGCATCTTCGACGGCAAGGGCAACGAGATTCCGCCCACCCAGATCGATTGGTCGACCAACGAGGCGGTAAAGTACACCTTCCGGCAGGACCCGGGCAGTGAGAACTCGATGGGCCACTGCAAGATCGATTTCTACAACAAGCACGACGTTTACATGCATGACACGCCACAGAAGGCGCTGTTCGCGGAGAACGCCCGCTTCCACTCCTCCGGCTGCATGCGCTGCGAGAACATCGAGCAACTCGTCGCCTGGTTGCTGCGCGACAATGGCGGCGGCTGGGATGTTCAGAGCATCCAGGCGGCCTGGACGCAGGGCATGCGCGAGGACATCAAGCTCAACGTGCAGGTGCCGATCCACACCACCTACATCACTGCCTGGGCCAACCGGCAGGGCACCGTGAGCTTCCGCGACGACGTCTACCAGTTCGACGCGCAGGGCATCACCACCTTCTCGGACGCCTGATCGCGATGGCCGGACGAGACAACAACCCGTCCGGCCACCCGCCCTCCGAGCAACGTGTCTTCTTCGAGTTCACGCAGCTGGGCCAGCAGTTCCGAGTCGCCGCCATCGACGAGGCGACCGGCACCGAGGTCGTAATCATCTGCCCGCCCCAGCTCGGTCAGCCGCAGATGCAGCGCCTGGCGCTCCAGAAGCTCCGCCACAAGCTCGGCCTCCCCCACGACTCTGCGCCCCCTCCAGCCCGCCCCGGCAAGTACGCCTGAGCGCCAGCCTTCCCGTTCCCCTGCGGCCTGATCACATCAGCAGGCGGGGTCCGCAAAATTTCTGCAAATGACTTGCAACAGCACGGCACGCATGCCATGTTGCTGCTACTCATTTGCAAATTGGACCATTCCGCAATGCAGACCGTCTGGCGCAGCCTCCTCGCCGCCGCGGCCACCGCGATCCTGCTGGTGTCCGCCTCCCCCGCAGTCGCTCAGGCAAAGTTCAAGGCCGTCACCACCTTCACCGTCATCGCCGACATTGCTCGCAACGTCGCCGGCGATGCGGCCGACGTGGAGTCGATCACCCGGCCCGGCGCCGAGATCCACAACTACCAGCCCACCCCCGGCGACATCCAGCGCGCCCAGGGCGCCAACCTTGTCCTCTGGAACGGCCTGAACCTCGAACTCTGGTTCGAGCGTTTCCTGCGCAACCTGCGCGATGTGCCGAGCGTCGTGGTGTCCGATGGCGTCGAGCCCATCGGCATCTCCGACGGGCCTTACAGCGGCAAGCCGAACCCGCACGCCTGGATGTCCCCCGTCTCCGCCATGATCTACGTCGACAACATCCGCGACGCCTTCATGCAGTACGACCCCGCCAACGCCGAGACCTACCGGGCCAATGCCGAGGCCTACAAGGCGCGCATCCAGTCGACCATCGAGCCGATCCAGGCGCAACTCGCCGCCATCCCGGAGGAGAAGCGCTGGCTCGTCACCTCCGAGGGCGCCTTCTCCTATCTCGCTCGCGATTTCGGCCTGCGCGAACTCTACCTCTGGCCCATCAACGCCGACCAGCAGGGCTCGCCGCAGCAGGTGCGCAAGGTCATCGACGCCGTGCGCGCCAACGCCATCGGCGTCATCTTCTCCGAAAGCACCATCTCGCCCGACCCCGCCAACCAGGTCGCCCGCGAAACCGGCATCCGCTACGGCGGCGTCCTCTATGTCGACTCCCTGACCGAGGCAGACGGCCCGGTCCCCACCTACCTCGACCTGCTCCGCGTCACCTCCGAAACCATCGCGGCGGGGCTCGCCCAGTGACCACCGCCACCCAGGATGGCATCGTCGTCAGCCATGCCACCGTCACCTATCGCAACGGCCACACCGCCCTGCGCGACGCGAGCTTCACCAGCCCCACCGGCTCCATCACCGCGCTGGTCGGCGTCAACGGCTCGGGCAAGTCCACCCTGTTCAAGGCCATCATGGGCTTCGTCCGGTTGGCTCACGGCGACATCTCCGTGCTCGGCATGCCGGTCGCCCAGGCGCTGCGGCAGAACGTCGTGGCCTACGTGCCGCAGAGCGAGGAGGTCGACTGGAATTTCCCCGTCCTCGTCGAGGACGTGGTGATGATGGGTCGCTACGGCCACATGAACTGGCTGCGCATGGCCCGCCCCGCCGACCACGCCGCCGTCGCCACCGCGCTCGACCGTGTGGGCATGACCGAATACCGCAAGCGCCAGATCGGCGAACTCTCCGGCGGCCAGCGCAAGCGCGTCTTCCTCGCCCGCGCCCTCGCGCAGGATGCCCGCGTCATCCTGCTCGACGAGCCCTTCACTGGCGTCGACGTCAAGACAGAGGACGCCATCATCACCCTCCTGCGCGACCTGCGCGACGAAGGCCGGGTGATGCTCGTCTCCACCCACAATCTCGGCAGCGTGCCCGAGTTCTGCGACCGCACCGTGCTGCTCCGCAACACCGTCCTCGCCTACGGCCCCACCCCCGAAACCTTCACCCAGGAAAACCTCACCCTCGCCTTCGGCGGCGTGCTCCGCCACTTCGTGCTCGGCGGCGCGGAACTCCACGACGATGCCGACACCCGCCGGATGACCGTGCTCACCGACGACGAGCGCCCGCTGGTCTTTTACGGCGAGGACAGCGCCATGCAGCGCCGCCCGCACGAGGACGACAAATAATGGAAGTCCTGCTCGAACCGTTCGGCTACGGCTACATGTTCAATGCCATGTGGGTCTCGGCACTGGTCGGCGCCGTCTGCGCCTTCCTCTCCTGCTACCTCATGCTGAAAGGCTGGTCGCTGATCGGCGACGCGCTGAGCCATGCCATCGTCCCCGGCGTCGCCGGTGCCTACATGCTCGGCCTGCCCTTCGCGCTCGGCGCCTTCTTCTCGGGCGGTCTCGCCGCCGCCGCCATGCTGTTCCTCAACCAGCGCACCAAGCTGCGCGAGGACGCCATCATCGGCCTGATCTTTTCGTCCTTCTTCGGCCTCGGCCTGTTCATGGTGTCGATCTCGCCCACCTCGGTGAACATCCAGACCATCGTGCTCGGCAACATCCTCGCCATCACCCCCGAGGATACGCTGCAGCTCGCCATCATCGGCGTCGTCTCCCTCGTGATCCTCCTCGCCAAGTGGCGCGACCTGATGGTGGTGTTCTTCGACGAGAACCACGCCCGCTCGATCGGCCTCAACCCCACCCTGCTCCGCGCCCTGTTCTTCACCCTCCTCGCCGCCTGCACCGTGGCGGCACTGCAAACCGTCGGCGCCTTCCTCGTCATCTGCATGGTGGTGACGCCTGGTGCCACGGCGTACCTCCTCACCGACCGCTTCCCGCGCCTCCTCGCGCTCGCCGTCGTGCTCGGCGCCGTCACCAGCTTCCTCGGCGCCTACCTGAGCTACTTCCTTGATGGCGCGACGGGTGGCCTCATCGTCGTCCTGCAAACGGCGCTGTTCCTCGCCGCCTTCATCTTCGCCCCACGGCATGGCCTGCTCGCCGCCCGCCGCCGGGCCGCACGCACCATCGCGGAGACGACCGATGGGGTTTGATCCGCTGCTGCCGTTCCAGTTCGAGTTCATGCAGTATGCCTTCGCGGCGGCCATCCTCGTGGCGGTCCCGATGGCGCTGCTCTCGTGCTTCGTCGTGCTGAAAGGCTGGTCCTTGATGGGCGATGCGATCAGCCACGCCGTGTTCCCCGGCGTCGTCATCGCCTACATCGTCGGCTGGCCCTTCGCCATCGGCGCCTTCATCGCCGGCATGATCGCCGCGGTCTCGACCGGCTACCTCGCCGACAACAGCCGCATCAAGCGCGATACCGCCATGGGCGTGGTGTTCTCCGGCATGTTCGGCCTCGGCCTGCTGCTCTACGTGCAGATCCAGTCCGACGTGCATCTCGACCACATCCTGTTCGGCGACATCCTCGGCATTGGCCCAGTCGACCTGATCGTCGCCGCCGCCATCGCGCTCTTCACCGCCGCCGTGATCGCGGCCAAGTGGCGCGACCTGCTGCTGCATGCCTTCGATCCCACCCAGGCCCGCGCCGTCGGGCTGAATGTCGGCCTGCTGCACTATGGCCTGCTCTGCCTCATCACGCTGACCATCGTCGGTGCCCTCACCTCGGTCGGCGTCATCCTGTCGGTGGCGCTGCTGATCGCCCCCGGCGCCATCGCCCACCTGCTCACCCGCCGCTTCGGCGCCATGCTGATGGTCGCGCTGCTCGCCGCGGTAGCGAGCGCCTTCGGCGGCGTCTACCTGTCCTTCTTCCTCGACAGCGCCCCCGCCCCTACCATCGTCCTGCTGCTCTCGGCCGGCTTCATCGCCGCCTTCGCCTGGACCAGCATCGCGTCCCGCACCGAGACACCCGCCGGGGCGTGAGACCATGGTCCCATTTCCCCTGACGCCTCCTGCTTTATGATGCGCCGCCTCAATCGGAGGAGACCAGCATGACCATGTCCACCCACCTGCCCACCCGCGCATTCGGCAAGACCGGCATGGAGATCACCCGGCTCGGCATCGGCGCCTGGGCCATGGGCGGCAACGCGTGGGGGCCGCAGGACGATGCTGAATCGGCCGCCGCCATCCGCCACGCCATCGACCTGGGCATCAACTGGATCGATACCGCGGCCGCCTACGGCGTCGGCCACTCCGAGGAAGTGATCGGCCAAACCCTCCGCGACCTGCCGGCCGACAAACGCCCGCTGGTCTTCACCAAGGGCGGCGTCATCCGCGACGCCAACGGCCAGAACCCGCGCCGCCTCGCCGAGCGCAACGTAATTACCCACCCCCTTGTCATCGGGGTAAATCCCTGAATCTCTGGGGCTATGGACAG
>CAMDAL010000162.1 GCA_945888565.1 Devosia equisanguinis
CCGGTCTTCGTCGGCCTCGTGGTCGGAATGCTCGCCACCACGCCGCCCGGCCAGATGTTCGAGCTGCACTGGCAGACCTTTGCCTGGATGATCGCCACCATTGCGGTGATCCGCCCAGCGGCCTTCCTGCTCGATACGCTGGTGCGCAACCATTCCATCGTGCCCAACCTCGTCGATATCGTGCGCTGGCAGAGCCACTGGCACGTGATCCGGCAGAGCTGGACCTATTTCCAGAACGACTTCGCCGGCCGCATCGCCAACAAGATCATGCAGGCGGGCGAGAGCGTCGAGATGTCGGTCAACATGACGATCGACGCGGTCTGGTACGCCGGCATCTTCGTCATCGTCGCGGTGGTGGTGATGGCGGGGCTGGACTGGGTGCTGCTGGTGCCGATCGCCATCTGGCTCATCCTCTATGGCATCCTGTTCACCATCGTCATGCCGCTGATCGCGCGGCACTCCGAGGAGCTCTCGGAGGCCAAGTCGGTGATGACCGGCCGCATCGTCGACAGCTACACCAACATCCACACGCTGAAGACGTTCTCGACCGACGGCCACGAGGACAACTACGTCGCCGAGTCGGTGACCGAGCATGCTGTAGAGTTCCGCAAGCTGATGCGGATTTTCACCTACATGTGGTCGACGCTGTTCATGCTGAACGCCGGCCTCGTGATCTCGATCGCCTGGATCGCGCTTGCGAGCTGGAACAACGGCACGCTCAACGCCGCCGCCGTGGCGACGGCGATCCCGTTCGCGCTGCAGATCATGAACATGAGTGGCTGGATCCTCGATGTGGGCTCCAACATCTTCCGCCAGATCGGCACGACCCGGGACTCGATGGAAACCATCGCCGAGCCCATCGCCATGCTCGATCCGCCCACGGCCCCCAAACTCGTCGTCCGCGAAGGCGGCATCGAGTTCAGGGACGTGAGCTTCAACTACTGGCGGGGCAAGGAAGGCACCGTGATGGAGGGGTTCAACCTCACCATCAAGCCGGGCGAGAAGGTGGGGCTGGTCGGCCGGTCAGGCGCCGGCAAGTCGACCATGGTCAACCTGATGCTGCGTCTGTTCGACGTGGAAGCGGGTTCCATCCTGATCGACGGGCAGGATGTGCGGAACGTGACGCAGGAAAGCGTTCGCGCCGCCATCGGCCTCGTCAGCCAGGACACCTCGCTGCTGCACCGCTCGGTGCGCGAGAACATCAAGTACGGCCGCCAGAATGCGACCGACGAGGAGATGATCCGCGCCGCCGAGCAGTCGAAGGTCGCCGATGTCATCGCCGGGCTGAAGGACCCCAAGGGTCTCACCGGCTACGACGCCCATGTCGGCGAGCGTGGGGTGAAGCTCTCGGGTGGCCAGCGGCAGCGCGTGGCAATTGCCCGCGTGCTGCTGAAGAACGCCCCGATCCTGGTGCTCGACGAGGCGACGTCCGCGCTCGACTCCGAGGTCGAGGCGGCGATCCAGGAGCAACTGGTGTCGCTGATGCAGGGCAAGACGGTGATCGCCATCGCCCATCGCCTGAGCACCATCGCGGCGATGGACCGGCTGGTGGTGCTGGAAAAGGGCCAGATCGTCGAGGAAGGCACCCACGCCGAACTGCTGGCCCGCCGCGGCCACTACGCCGCGCTATGGGAACGCCAGTCCGGCGGCTTCCTCGACGTGAAAGCCGACGCCGCGGTGGCCGAGTGATTAGAGGGTGGGGAGCCCAAAGGCTCCCCACCCTCGCCGAAGCGCCGTTCTTCTCCTTGTGGACGCAAGCAGGAGCAGCAGCGCCGCGCGCGCACCAAAGGAGGCGCCGCACGCCTGACTGTCCGTCCGACGGAGCCATCCAATAGGGATGCAGATCAAATTCGGGATACGCACTAATACCCGGTTTGAGTACGAATTTACTGGATGGCGCGAGGCACTTCGGCTCACCAGCTCCATGATTTCACGTTCCCTTCGCTTGAATTCAAGCTATTGAAGTCCGCGACCCTATGAAACTCCTCGAGCCCATCCACCATTTCTTCGAACGCTGGACCGACCCGTTCGGCCGCACGGGCGACGTGCAGCCGCCTGCGGTCACGTGGAAGTTTTTCTGGTTCTACATCCGGCAGGCCAAGCTCGCATTCACGAGCCTGCTGATCCTCGGCGGCCTCGTGGCGCTGGTCGAGGGCGCGCTGTTTTACTACATCGGTCGCCTCGTCGACATTCTCGACGTCTCGAGCCAGTCGGACGGCTGGGGCGGGCTGATTGCCGGCTATGGCAACGAACTCGTCTGGATGCTGGTGGTGACGCTGGTGTTCCGCTCGATCATCACCTGGCTCTCGGCCACGGTGGAAGAGCAGACCGTCAACCTCGGCTTCTACAACCTCGTGCGCTGGCAGGCCTACGCCCACGTCATCCGGCAGAACCTGAGCTTTTTCCAGAACGATTTCGCCGGCTCGATCGCCAGCAAGGTGTGGCAGTCGGGCGGCGCCATCGGCGACTTCATGGTCAGCCTGCTGCAGGTGGTATGGTTCATCGCCATCTACACCATCACTACCATCGTTCTCGTCGGCCAGCTCGACTGGCGGCTGTCGGTGGCGGTGATCGCCTGGGTGGTGGCGTTCTCGTTCCTCGCCTGGAACTACGTGCCGCGCATGCGGAAATTCTCGTCTGCCGCCGCCGAGCAGGCCTCGGGGCTGTCGGGCCGCGTCGTCGATAGCTTCTCCAACATCCAGACGCTGAAACTGTTCGGTTCGGCGGAGGCCGACGACAAGTTCGTGCGCTCCGGTTTCGACAGCTTCATCGCTGCGATGCGGAAGCTGGCCCGCACCCTGGTCGCCGTCCGCACCTGGATGGGGCTGCTCTCGGGCGTCGCCATTGCCGGCATCGCGGGGCTGTCGGTGCATCTTTGGACGGAGGGCGTCGTAACGGTCGGTGGCGTCGCCTTCACCACCGGCCTGGTTCTCCGGCTCTACAACCTGCTCGGCCGGCTGATGAACCAGCTCAACGGCCTGATGCGCAACTATGGCACGGCGCAGAACTCCGCCGAACTGATCGCCCGGCCGCTCGGCCTCCTCGATGCGCCCGACGCAAAGCCGCTGGTGGTGACGAAGGCGGCGATCCACTTCGACCATGTCCGCTTCCACTACGACAAGGTCACCCCGGTGATCGATGGCCTCGACCTCAAGCTCGCACCCGGCGAGCGCGTCGGCCTGATCGGCCGCTCCGGCGCCGGCAAGTCTACGCTGGTTAACCTGCTGCTCCGCTTCTACGACCTGCGCGGCGGACGCATCACCATCGACGGGCAGGACATCGCGCAGGTGACGCAGGAGTCGCTGCGCCGCCAGATCGGTGTCGTCACGCAGGATACGGCGTTGCTGCACCGCTCGATCCGCGCCAACCTCGTCTATGGCCGCCCCGACGCTACCGACGACGAGATGGCCAGCGCCGCCGCCAGCGCCGAGGCCGACGAGTTCATCGCCGAGCTGGTCGACCAGAAGGGCAGGGCGGGCTACGACGCCTATGTCGGCGAGCGCGGGGTAAAACTCTCGGGTGGCCAGCGCCAACGCGTCGCCATCGCCCGCGTGCTGCTGAAGGATGCACCGATCCTAGTCCTCGACGAGGCAACCTCGGCGCTCGACAGCGAAGTCGAGGCCGCCATCCAGAGCCAGCTGAAGACGCTGATGCAGGGCAAGACCGTGCTCGCCATCGCCCACCGGCTCTCGACCATCGCCGAGATGGACCGGCTGATCGTGCTCGACCGGGGCCGGATCGTCGAGGAAGGCACCCACGCCGAACTGCTGGCGCTGGGCGGTCACTACGCCAGCCTCTGGGCGCGGCAGTCGGGCGGCTTCCTCGACCTCAAGTCGCCCGAGTAGCGCCCCTACACCGCGCAGTAGATCGAGTAGAGCGTCTGCAGCACCGCTTCGACTTCCGGGCTGGCGAGGCGGTAGTGGATGGACTGGCCTTCGCGGCGCGTCTTCACCAGCCCCAGGGCGCGAAGCTTCGACAGGTGCTGCGACAGGGGGCTCTGGTTGAGGCCGACGCGCTCGGCCAACTCGCCGACCGTCAGCTCTTCGTTGAGCAGATGGCAAAGGATCATCAGCCGGCTCTGGTTCGCCATGGCGGCGAGCAGGTTGGCGGCCGCGTCCGATCTTTGCGCGAGAAGCTGTGGTTCCATCTTGATCATATTAGAACATTCGTATATATAAATGCAAGAGGCGGTCCTGACTGACCATTACCACCGCTGGGAGAAAACGCCATGTTCACCGCTAATGTCGGAACGCCGGATCGCATCATCCGCCTGATCCTCGGCGCCATCCTCATCGCGCTGCCGTTCGTCGGCATCGCGGGGATCACCGGCACCTGGCTCGCCTGGGCGGCGCCTATCGTCGGCCTGATTCTCGCTGCCACTGCCTTCCTCTCGTTCTGCCCGATCTATCGCGTGCTCGGCCTCTCGACCCGCCCGAAGCAGTCGCACTGAGATCGACCCTCTCCGCTCGTCCCCGTCTTGGCAGCGACTGAACCCGTCGCTACAAGGCCGGCACCCAACGATCGGAGAGCGTCATGGCCAAGGCCACTGGACTGGATACTGCTATGACCGGCTACAGCGAGTTGAGCCTCGCCGGCCAGTTCCAACTCACGTCGCCCAAGCTGAAGCTGAAGGCGCCGATCACTCTGCCGGGCGATGTCCACGCTGCGCTGATCGAGGCTGGGGAGATTCCTGACCCGTACTTCGCCGACAACGAAACGCGCGTCATGTGGGTGCACGATACCCCGTGGACGATGGAGCGGAAGTTCACCGCCACCCCGGCCGATATCGACGGCTACCTGACGCTGACGCTCGAGAACGTCGACACCATCGCCACCGTGTTCCTCAACGGCGAGGCGATCGCCGAGACGCAGAACCAGTTCATCCGCTACGACATCGACGTCACCGGCAAGGTGAAGGCTGGCACCAACACGCTGCGCCTCGAATTCGCGGTGACAAAGGACGTGGCCAAGGCCCGCTCTGACGCCCACCCGTTCCCGATCCCCTTCACCTACAACTACCTCTCGAACGGCCTGCCCGGCGTGCATCTCAACTTCGTGCGCAAGGCCGCCTGCCACGCCGGCTGGGACTGGGGCATCTGCCTGATGCCGACCGGCGTTTACGGCCGCATGGCCATCCGCAAGTCGCGCCTCGCTCGGCAGGAAAGCGTTACCGTCGAGCAGGCGCACGGCAAGAAGTCGGTCGAACTCTCGATAACGACTCGCGTTTTCGCCTTCGCTGAAGGTTCGGTTGAACTCACCCACGAGATCGACGGCCAGAAGCTCGCCGACAAGGTCGTCGTGCGTCCGGGCGAAAACACCTTCGTCCACAACGTCACCATCAAGAACCCGAAGCTCTGGTGGCCGAGCGGGCACGGCGAGCAGCCGCTCTACGAGTTGTTGACCACGCTCGACGGCGAACGCACCACCCACAAGCTCGGCCTGCGGAAGCTCGAATGGATCGTCGAGCCCGACGACATCGACCACAGCTTCAAGTGCCGCGTGAACGGCCGCGACATCTCGATGTTCGGCGCCAACTGGATCCCCGCCGACGCCATCCCCTCGCGCATCACCCCGACGGTCGTTCGCGACCTGCTGGAGAGCGCCAAGGCGGTCAACATGAACATGCTCCGCATCTGGGGCGGCGGGCAGTACGAGCCCGACTACTTCTACGAGATGTGCGACGAACTTGGCCTGCTGATCTGGCACGATTTCATGTTCGCCTGCATGAGCTACCCGTCCGATCGCGCCTTCCTCGCCGACGTCCGCACCGAGATCACCCAACAGGTCCGCCGCCTGCAGCACCATGCCTCGATCGCGCTGTGGTGCGGCGACAACGAAGTGATCGGCTCCCTGCACTGGTACCCCGAGACCAAGGCGGCGCCCGAGCGCTACGTCGCCAACTACGATCGCCTGAACTCGATGCTCGGCAACATCGCCGAGGACGAGGACCCCGGCCGTCGCTTCTGGCCGAGCTCGCCCTCGATGGGCTACCTCGATTTCTCCGACGGCTGGCAGATGGATACGCGTGGCGACACGCACTACTGGAGCGTCTGGCACTCGGCCAAGGACTTCTCCGCCTATCGCGACGTCAACCCGCGCTTCGCCTCCGAGTTCGGCTTCCAGAGCTTCACCTCGATGAACGTTATCGAGACGTTCACCGAGCCAAAGGACCGCAACCCGTCCTCCCCGGTGATGGAGAGCCACCAGCGGAACACCGGCGGCAATGCCCGCATCCTCGAGACGATGACGCGCTATTTCCGCTTCCCGTCAAACTTCGAGCAGATGGTGTTTCTGAGCCAGATCCAGCAGGGCCTCGCCATCAAGACCGCCATCGAATACTGGCGCTCCACCAAGCCGCGCTGCATGGGCACGCTCTACTGGCAGATCAACGACACCTACCCGGTGGCGAGCTGGTCGAGCCTCGACTACGGCGGGCAGTGGAAGCTGCTGCAATACATGGCGAAGCGCTTCTACAACCCCATCACCGTCGTGGCCGTGCCCGATGGCGACCAGTTGATCCTCAAGGCGATCAACGACACCGGCAGCAAGGCGGCGATCGAACTGGAAGTGCAGGCCGTGGATGCGGATGGTGGCGCGCGCATCATCGCTACCGCGACGGTGAAGACCAATCCGGACAAGGCCATCGTCGCCACCCGCATAGCGCTCGATGATCTCGGCCCCAACGAGTTCCTGTTCTTCTCCTGGACTGGCGAGGACGGCAAGCTGCTGGGCGAGAACGACTATTTCCCCAAGCCTTACAAGGCCTATGAGATCGGCGAGGCCAGCGTGACCGCCGTCTGGTCGTCAGGCGACACCGGTCCGGTGCTGACCCTCACCGCCGACAGGCCAGCCGTGTTCGTCACCGCTACAGTAGATGTGCCCGGCTACTTCTCCGACAACGCCGTCACCCTGCTGCCCGGCCGTGAGTGCCGGCTCAGCTTCACCCCGCGCCACGGCGCCACGGTCACCCAGGACGCGCTCGCTGCAGGCCTGAAGCTTAGCCACCTGCGCGAGACCTACTGAGTCCGCCGTAACACTTTCGTTGCCGCGAACGGTTCGGCTGCCCCGCGGCATTGACAGGGGAGGGCGGCGCACCTTTGGTGAATCCGCCGCCGCTCCCCTCGCGGCTCCGGACCAGACATGACGACCACGATCGCGCCCATCGAGGAGCGCCGCAATCTCGGCATCGGCATCCTGCTGTTCGCGCAGCTGTTCTTCGCCACGCTCGATACATCGGCGAAGTACCTGAGCTTCATCGGCCTGCCGCTCACCGAGATCGTCTTCGTGCGCTACGCCGTCCACGTGGCGCTTGCCCTCGCGCTGTTCCTGCCGGTGCTGAAGGGCGCGCTGTTCGTCACCCGCAACTGGAAGCTCGAACTGCTCCGCGGTCTGTTCCTGCTCGGCGTCACCGGCGCCAATTTCATGGCCCAGCGCTACCTGCCGCTCACCGTCACCGGCGCCCTGATGTTCACCATGCCGCTGATGGTGACGGCGCTCTCCGGCCCACTGCTCGGCGAAAAGATCGGCTGGCGCCGCTGGATGGCCGTCGGCATCGGCTTCGTCGGTATCCTGATCATCGTCCGCCCCGGCACCGAGACATTCCAGCCCGCCTCGCTGATTGCGCTGGCCGGAGCGCTGTCGGCCGCGTTCTACTCGATCACCACGCGCAAGCTTGCCGGCGTCGATTCCGCCTCCACCCAGCAGGTCTATGCCGGCCTCATCGCCCTCGCCTGCGTCACCCCGTTCGCCTTCAACGGCTGGGTCTGGCCGACCGAGGGGGCGGGGTGGTTCGCCTTCATCGCGGCGGGCGTCGCCGGCATGATCGCGCACCAGATGAACACCATCGCCCACCGTTTCGCCCCGCCCTCGGCGCTGGCGCCGTTCAGCTATACCGGGCTGATCCTGCTCGCCTTGGCCAGCTGGATCATCTTCAACGAGCCGCCGGATGCCTGGTTCTACCTCGGCGCGCCGATCATCATCGGCTCGGGCATCTATATCTGGCTGCGCGAGCGGAAAATGAGCCGCCCGATCACCGTCGAACCGGTGGAGGACTGAGCGATGGCGAGCGCGCTCAAACCGGTGGAGGACCGGCGGCTGCTTGGCATCGGCATGATGATCGCCGCGCTGTTCTGCTACACCGTGATCGACAGCTTCGCCAAGCTGCTGAGCGCCTCCGGCATGCCGACGATGGAGGTGGTGTTCATCCGCTATCTCGGCCAGTTCGTGCTGGTGCTGGCCATCTTCCTGCCCCGCGAAGGCAAGGCACTGGTGACGACCCGCAGCTGGAAGCTGGAAGTGGCGCGCGGTCTCTGCCTGCTCGGGTCCACCGTCTTCAACTTCATGGCCATCACCTTTCTGCCGCTGACGGTGACCTCGGCGATCTCCTTTAGCATGCCGCTGATCCTCTGCGCCCTGTCGATCCCGCTGCTGGGCGAGACGGTGGGCTGGCGCCGCTGGCTGGCCATCGGCGTGGGGTTTGTCGGCGTGCTGGTGATCGTGCAGCCGGGCACCGAGGCCTTCCAGCCAGCGGTGATCCTGTCGCTGATCACGGCCGTGTTCAGCGCGCTCTACAACCTCTTGACCCGCAAGCTGGCGGGCGTCGATACCACGACCACCCAGCAGTTCTTCGCCGCCGGCGTCGCCACGGTCTGCATCGCGCCGTTCT
>CAMDAL010000163.1 GCA_945888565.1 Devosia equisanguinis
CTTCGGGCCGCCCGTTCTTTTTTGGCCGGCAGGCGAACTGCCGCACCTGCAAGCAAAAAGGGCCGCCCCACCGGGGCGGCCCTTTCCAATTCGATTTGCGTGGGTCGCGGGATTAGCGCGAGTAGAATTCCACGACGAGGTTCGGTTCCATCTGGACCGGGTACGGTACATCGGCGAGGGCCGGGACGCGCACGTAGGTCGCAGCCTGGCGGCCGTGATCGACGTCGAGGTAGTCCGGAACGTCACGCTCGGCCAGCTGGTTGGCCTCAAGCACAACGCCGAGCTGGCGCGAACGCTCCTTGATCTCGACCTTGTCGCCGACCTTCACCTGGTACGACGGAATGTTGACGCGCTTGCCGTTCACCGTCACGTGGCCGTGCGAGACGAACTGGCGGGCAGCGAACGGGGTCGCCACGAACTTGGCGCGGTAGACCACCGAAGCCAGGCGGCTCTCGAGCAGCCCGATCAGGCGCTCGCCGGTGTCACCCTTCACGCGAACGGCTTCCACGTAGAGCTTGTGGAAGGCCTTCTCGGTCATGGTGCCGTAGTAGCCCTTGAGCTTCTGCTTGGCGCGCAGCTGCAGACCGTAGTCCGAGGTCTTGCCCTTGCGGCGCTGGCCGTGCTGGCCCGGGCCGTAGGCGCGGTTGTTCAGCGGGGACGAAGGGCGGCCCCACAGGTTTTCGCCAAGACGGCGGTCGATCTTGTGCTTCGACTGAATGCGCTTAGTCATCGTAATCCTTTCAAGGATGCGAAAGTGATTGCGCCCTCCTCTGCCCTGTCTTGCGATCAGGACCGACAGACTCCACGTTTTTGGGAATCCCGGGTGCGCTCGTCAGGCCTTGTGGCCCGTCAAGTTGGGGGCGTGATAGTTCGATGACGCTCCGGAGTCAAGCCGGACAGTCACGCATCCGGCAGGGTGTCGGCCACCATCTTGCGGTCGAGCGAGCGCTGTTCGCGCAGCGACGGGAACACCTGGCTCCAGATCCCCGCCACCGCGATGGCGCCGAAGCCGCCGATCACCACCGCCGCCACCGGCCCGATGAAATGCGCCACCGTGCCGGCGCGGAACTCGCCGAGCTCGTTGGAGGCGCCGATGAACACCGAGTTCACCGCATTGACGCGGCCACGCACCTCTTCGGGTGTCCACAGCTGCATGATCGTCTCGCGGATGGTGACGCTCACCATGTCGGCGGCGCCCACCAGCGCCAGCGCCGGGATCGACAGCCAGATCGAGGTGAAAAAGCCGAACACCACCGTGAACGCACCGAACAGCGCCACGAAGATGAACAGGATGCGCCCGGCGTAGGTCCGGATCGGGAAGCGCGTCAGGTAGATCGCCATGACGATGGCGCCGATGCCCGGCGCGGCGCGCAGCAAGCCGTTGGCGATCGGCCCGCCCTGCAGGATGTCGGTGGCATAGATCGGCAGCATCGCCACCGCGCCACCCATCAGCACCGCGAACATGTCGAGCGAGATGGCGCCCAGCACCACCTTGTTGGAAAAGATGTAGCGGAAGCCGCCGAGCAGCGTCTCCATGCTGGTCGCCTGCGTCGATTGCCGCTGCGGCGGCCGCGGGATCATCAGCACGCTGAACACCGCGCAGCAGAGCAGCGCCGCCCCGGTCGCTAAGGGCACCGGCGCCGCGAACGCATAGAGCACGCCGCCGACCGCGGGCCCGGCGATCGAGGCGAACTGCCAGGCCGAGGCGTTGGCGGTGATGGCGTTGCTCAGCGCCTCCGGCGGCACCAGGTTGGGCGCCAGCGACTGCGCCGCCGGCCCCCAGAAGGCGCGGGCGGTGCCGAGCACCACGAGGATGACGAACAGCGGCCACACTTCGTGTGCCTCGACCTCGGTGAACAGCAGGAAGGCGATGGCGCAGAGCAGTTCGACACTGAGGCAGATCGTCATGATGAGCCGACGGTTGAAGCGGTCCGCTGCAAGCCCGGTGACGAGGATCAGCAGCAGCGCCGGCAGGAACAGGCAGAGCCCGACCAGCCCCACCAGCAGCGGCTCGCGCGTGACCTCGTAGATCTTGTAGGCGATCGAGACCGACATGATCTGCACCGCGAAGCTGACCAGCAGCGTCGTGAGCCAGAAGAAGCGGAAGCCTTTGTAGGTGAAAGCGAGCTTCGACGGCTCGGTTGGCGCGTGGGCGGTCATGGTGCCGCAGGGGATGCCACGCCGCCGGTCGCCCGGTCAAAGGATAGTTTGATGACTAATCCTGAAGTGGCAGAACGCTCTGCCTACTCCTCGCCGCCGTCGTCCGTGGTGTCTTTCGGCGGCCGTCCGTGGCGTAGATGCATGCGATCGATCGACGAGATGACGCCGCGGATCGTACGGATTTCCTGGCTCGACAGCGTGGCGCGGGCAAAGATGGCGCGCAGGTTGTTGACCATTGTCGGGCGCTTGGCCTCGGTCTTGAAAAACCCCGAGCGGTCGAGCGTTTCCTCGAGGTGCCCGAACATGTTGAGCAGTTCCTCGCGCGGCGCCGAGGGTTCGAGGCCGCCCTCGAACGGCAGCACTTCACCCTTGTCGGCCTGCCGCCGCCATTCGTAGCTCATCAGCAGCACCGCCTGGGCGATGTTGAGCGAGGCGAACGCCGATTCCACCGGGAAGGTGACGATCGCGTCGGCGAGTGCGATTTCCTCGTTCAGCAGGCCCCAGCGCTCACGCCCGAACAGCAGGCCGGCTCCCGCCCCACCGGCGATAGGGCTGACAATGCGCTGCGCCCCCTCTTCCGGGCCATAGACTGGCTTCTGCAGGTCGCGCTGCCGGGCGGTGGTGGCAAACACCATCGACAGGTCGGCCACCGCTTCGTCGAGGGTCGCGAAGATGCGAACCTTCTCGATGACATGGTCGGCGCGCGACGCGGCGGCGATGGCACGCTCGTTGGGCCAGCCGTCACGTGGATTGACGACGCGCAGGTCCCACAGCCCGAAATTGGCCATGGCCCGTGCCGCGGTGCCGATATTCTCGCCCAGTTGCGGCTCGCACAGGATGATCGCCGGGCTGGGGCGATAAATGATCTCCTGCGATTTGTCGGTACCGGCCATGCTGGTCTCCGTTCGGGCTTTGCGGGATACGTCCGAACGGCGTTTCGATCAAGCTTTGTGGTCAGGCCACCATGTTGCGATGCAGTTCCTTCACCTTGCTGCCGCGCTTCCATTCGCGGTCGAGAATGGCGAAGTGCAGTTCCTCGTCCCACTCGCCCTCGAACAGCGCGTGCTCGCGATAGTGTGCCTCGAGCCGCATACCGAGGTCCTTGAGCAGCTTCGCCGATCCCTGGCTCTTGCCGCCGCAGCGGGCGAACACCCGGTGGAAGCCGAACTCGTCGAAGCCGAGATCGAGGAAACGGCGCAGGCTTTCGGCGCCGTAGTTCTGGCGGCGCACGTCAGGGTCGAAAAAGAACCGAAGCTCGGCCTGCGAGGCGGTGGCATCGGTCCAGATCAGCGACACGTGGCCGATCAGCCGCTCGTCGGATTTGCGCTCGACGGCGAGAGTCAGGGTATCGCCCGGCCGGGTAAGTCGCGTCTGCAGCCGCATGGTCTCAAGCGCCTTCTTGACGTCCGCCTTGTCTCGCGCCTTCAGGTCGAGATAGCGCCGGGCCTCGGGCAGGCCGTAGAAGCCGCCGAGTTCATCAATGTCATCGCGCTCGAAGCGGCGCAGCACCAGACGCTCGGTGTCGATGGGTAGGTCAGTATTGCTCATGCTGAAATCTCCGCTCCGGCCGCTGACACTCAATCAACTAGAGCGAACGTTGCAGGTTCCAGCCGGGCGATGAAATTAACTGTCGGCTCGACGCGGAAAAAAATGCAAAGCTGCTTAGGGACTTAGCCCGGCTGCATGGCGCGCCATTCGTCTTCGAGGATGGCGTAGACAAGTTCCTCGTCCCACCCGCCCTTGAAGAAGGCGTGCTCGCGAAAATGCGCTTCGCGCCGCATGCCGAGCCGCTCCATCACATGCCAGGAGGCAGTGTTGGCGGCGGCGCAGCGCGCATAGATTCGGTGAAGCCCCAGATCCTCGAAGCCCAACCCCAGCAGCACCCGCGTCGCCTCGGTGGCGTAGCCGTGGCCGTGATGGAGCGGGTTGAAGATGTAGCCGATCTCGCCCTGCCGGCTCACGGCATCACGCCAGATCAGCGACACCTCGCCGATCATCGCATGTGGATCGGCGAGGTCCACGGCGAGGAACATCTTGTCGCCTTCCGCGGCCAGCGTGAACTGGCCCGCCCGCAGGCCGACGACCTCGGTGGCCGTCTGATGCGTCATCGGCCCGTCGAACAGGTGCCGCGCCACGTCCTCGCGCTTGCGATAGGCAAAAACGGCATCGACGTCACCACGATTGAACGGGCGAAGGCGCAGGCGCTTGGTTTCGATGGGGTAGCGCGGTTCGAAGGCCATGGTTCCGAATAGTCTTCGCGGCGCACGGGATCAAGCCGTGCCGCTTGCGGTCCATACGCACTTGATGTCAGCCTGGGGCATGCCCGAGATCGAAAAACCCCTGGTCGATGCTCAAGCGCGCTGCGCCTGCGGCGGTGTTGTCGTTGCGGTGCACGGTCGCGTGCTGTCTATGATGCTGTGCGCCTGCGAGGATTGCCAGAAGGCGACCGGCGCCGGCCACTCCGCCCTCGCGGTGTTCCGGGCGGGTGACGTGCGCATCGAAGGCGATACGCGAAGCTTCGTCCGGCCGTCGAACTCCGGCGCGACGCTGACCCGCTGGTTCTGCCCGACCTGTGGCACCCCGCTCTGCGGAGGGTCGAGCCGCATGGCGGCGATCACCATCGTGCCTGTCGGGTTGCTCGGCGGCGGCGCGGACTGGTACCGGCCGAACCAGCTGATCTTCGCCCGCAGCCACCACGAGTGGGACATTGTGGACGCCGCCCTGCCCCGCTGGCAGACCTATCGCGACGAAGGGGGGCGAGGATGAAGCCGGCCGACGCACTCGCATCGCGGCTTCGGCCGCTGCTGCCTCAAGCCGGCATCGACGAGCGAAAGATGTTCGGTGCCGTCTGCTTCATGCTCGATGGCAACATGCTGGTCGCTGCCATGAAGGGCGGAGAATTGCTCGTGCGAACCGCGCCGGACCGGGAGGAATGGGCCCTTGCGCAGGAAGGCGCCGGGAGGATGCGGATGGGTAGCCGCGAGATGACCGGTTTCATCGCCATTGCGCCCGAGGCAGCCGGAGACGACAGCATCGTGCGATGGGTCGCCTTCGCCGAAGCATTCGTTCGGAGGCTGCCGCCAAAATGAGATCGGAGGCCATGACCCACCTCGCCGACCGGGTCCGGATGCTCGTCGGCGACGATCCGCGCATCACAGAGAAGTTCATGTTCGGCGGACTCACCTTCCTGCTCAACGGCCATATCCTCGTCGGCTGCAAGAAGGATGGCGGCATCCTCGTGTCTGTCGGCAAGGACAATCACGAGGCGACGAAGGCCCGGCCGGGTACCACCGAGATGGTACACAACGGCCGGGTGATGTCCGGCTTCTTCTGGGTCGACGGCGAGGCCATCGACGACGACGACGCGCTGGAGGACTGGCTGCGCTTCGCCGCCCAGGCCGTCGCGCAACGCCCCGAAAGGCCCGCTAAACCGCGGAAAACACCAGCGAAGCGTTGACCCCGCCGAAGCCGAACGAGTTCGACAGCACGTGGCGCAGCGTCTTCAGCTTCGCCACCTTCGGCACGAGGTCGAAGCGGCCACCGACATCCGGGTCCTCGAGGTTGCGGGTGGGCGGTACGACACCATCGCGCAGGGCAAGGATAGAAAACACCGACTCGAGCGCGCCGGCCGCGCCCATCAGGTGACCGGTGGACGACTTGGTGGACGAGATCGACAGGTCCTGCCCACGATTGGCGAACACCGCCTCGATGCCGGCCAGCTCGGCCGCATCGCCGATGCCGGTCGAGGTGGAGTGCGCGTTGATGTAGTCGATCTCCCCCGGCGACAGCCCGGCCATCTTGAGCGCGTTGCGCATCGCCACCTGCGCCCCGGCGCCAGTCGGCTCGCCGGAGGTGAGGTGGTAGGCGTCGGCCGAGGTCCCGTATCCGGCAAGGATCGCCAGCGGCTTTGCGCCGCGCGCAACGGCATGGCTCAGCCGCTCGATCACCAGCACCGCCGCACCCTCGGCCAGCACGAAGCCATCGCGGCTGCGATCGAACGGCCGCGACGCCGCCTCGGGGTCGTCGTTGAAGGCGGTCGAAAGCGCCCGTGCCGCGCCAAAACCGCCCACCGAGATCGGGTCGATCGAGCCTTCGGCGCCACCCACCACCGCGACGTCGGCCTCTCCGGTGAGGATCAGCCGCATGCCGTCGCCGATGGCCTGCGCCGAAGCCGCGCAGGCAGTGACCGGCGCACCGATCGGACCCTTGAAGCCATGCCGGATCGAAATCCACCCCGCCGCGAGGTTGGCAAGGAACGCCGGCACCGTGAACGGCGACAGCCGCCGCGGGCCCTTCTCGAGGATCGTCTCCACCGCGTCAGCCATCACCGGCGATCCGCCGATGCCGGTGCCGATCACCGTGGCGGTGGCGGCCTGCTTTTCAGGCGTATCGGCAACCCAGCCCGACTGCTCCAGCGCCTCCTGCGCCGCGACCAGCCCGTACTGGATGAACAGGTCCATCTTCTTGATGTCCTTGGGGTCGATGGCCACCAGCGGATCGAAGCCATGCGGATCGGTCTCGGTCGTCGGCACCAGTCCGGCAATCCTTGCGCCGAAATTGCTGACATCGAAGCGGGTGTTGCGAACAATGCCGCTTTTGCCGGCGGTGAGCCGCGCCCAGTTGATCTCCACCCCGGTGCCAAGCGGGCTGACCGCCCCCATGCCGGTAACGACGATCGGATCGGGATTGCGGCTGAGTTCGGAGGACATCGGTAACTCCATCGTTATGTGTAGCTACACGGCAGTAACCGAAACGGCCCGCCGCGTAAGGGGTGTGAGGTCAGATCGCGGCGAGGCGCCTGAGCGCCACAACGGTTTCGTCAAACTTGTCCGCGCCGAGTTCCGCCCGGATTTCCGCCTGCGCCTTGCGCCAGAACGGCAGCAGCTGCTGCACCGTCTCCTTACCCTTTGGCGTCAGGCTGCAGATCCGGCCATTGCCGTGCTCGGCCGCTCGCGACTCGATCAGGCCCAGCTTCTCCAGGCGGTCGAGGTTGCGGATCAGCGTCGTGCGCTCGAACCCGCGCTCCTCGGCGAGTTCGGTCACCGTGCGATCGCCCGCCGCGATGATCGCCCCGAGCAGCGAGAACTGCGTCGAGGTGATGCCGAACGGCCGCGCATAGGCGTCATAGCGCCGCGTGATGGCGCGCGCGGCCATGCGCGAGTTCGACACCATGCACTGGGAGAAATCATCCATGCGTCGATACATGGGTGTGTAGTTACACACTGTCAAGTCCGCACACCGAACACGCGCCTCCCGGCTTCCGTCCGGCCGATTTCATGCTATTGAGCGCCAGCACAAATCCGAGGAGCCGAGCATGACCAAGATCGTAGTCCAGAACCCTGTCGTCGATCTCGACGGCGACGAGATGACCCGCATCATCTGGCAGGCGATCAAGGACAAGCTGATCCTCCCCTACCTCGACCTCAAGATCGAGTACTACGACCTGTCGGTCGAAAACCGCGACGCCACCAATGACCAGGTGACGATCGACGCCGCGAACGCCATCAAGAAGCATGGCGTCGGCATCAAGTGCGCGACCATCACCCCCGACGAGCAGCGCGTCGAGGAGTTCAAGCTCAAGAAGATGTGGAAGTCGCCCAACGGCACCATCCGCAACATCCTGGGCGGCGTGATCTTCCGCGAGCCGATCATCTGCTCGAACGTGCCGCGCCTCATCCCCGGCTGGACCTCGCCGATCATCGTCGGGCGTCACGCTTTCGGCGACCAGTACAAGGCCACCGACTTCACCTTCCCCGGCAAGGGCACGCTGACCATCAAGTTCACCGGCGAGGATGGCAAGGTTATCGAGCACGAGGTCTACCAGGCCCCCGGCGCCGGCGTGGCGATGGCGATGTACAACCTCGACGAGTCGATCCGCGATTTCGCCCACGCCTCGTTCAACTACGCCATCAACCGCAAGGTCCCCTGCTACCTCTCGACCAAGAACACCATCCTCAAGGCCTATGACGGGCGCTTCAAGGACATCTTCCAGGAGATCTTCGACGCCCAGTACAAGGCGAAGTTCGACGAACTGAAGATCTGGTACGAGCACCGCCTGATCGACGACATGGTGGCCTCGGCGCTGAAGTGGTCCGGCGGCTACGTCTGGGCCTGCAAGAACTATGATGGCGACGTGCAGTCCGACATCGTCGCCCAGGGTTTTGGCTCGCTCGGCCTGATGACCTCGGTGCTGATGACCCCCGATGGCAAGATCGTCGAGGCCGAGGCC
>CAMDAL010000164.1 GCA_945888565.1 Devosia equisanguinis
GGCTTACTGGTTGGCCCAGTAGTCGGCGTTGATGGTCTGCATGGTCGACATCGTCTTCTGCGCCTGCTCGGGGGTCGGGTTGAACATGAATTCACCCATGGCCGCCACCAGGTCGCCCTGGATCTGCGACGGCACGGCTTCCCACCAGCGGACCAGCGCCCGCGGCTTCAGCGTGGCGACCATTTCGGCATTGGCCGCGATGATCGAGTTAGGCGCCTCAGCCTTCATGTTGCCGTTGTAGACCTGAATGGACGAGCCGAGGATATTGGCGGCGTCGACGCCCATCAGCGCCTGGACGCCCTTGCCGAGGTCGGCATTGGCCTCGAGCGCCGCTTTGGAGACAACGATCGGCGAGGCTTCGACGATCACCGACTGCTGCACGTCCGGGCTTAGGGCTGGCATCAGGAAGGTACCAAAATCCTCCCCGGGCTTCATCCCGGCCTCGACGAACGAGCCGGTATGCCAGTCGCCGACGAGGTACATCGAAGCGGTGGCGTCGACGAAGTACTTCTGGGCGTCCTGCTCGCGCGGGTCGGTGAAGTAGCCCTTGGCGTACATGTCGCCCCAGACCGCGAAGGCGTTCTGGACGTCGGGGCTGTCATAGGCAACGGTGCCATCGGTCAGGCCGACGAATGTATCCGGGTTGGTGCCGAGCACCAGCTGGCTGAACCAGATGAAGGGCATCCAGCCGCCCGAAGCCGGGCCGTTGATCGGGGTGAAGCCGGCGGCCTTCAGCTTGTCGGCGGCGTCGGTGAACTCGGCCCAGGTGGTCGGCGGGGCGGCAATGCCGGCCTGCGCGAAGTGGTTCTTGTTGTAGAACATCACCCAGTTGGCGACGTTTAGCAGCACGCCGTATGGCTTGCCGTCGACGTTCACCAGCGCCTGCTGGTCGGCCGAGAAGTCGCCGTTGGCGATGGCGGCTTCCCAGTACGGGGTCAGGTCGGCGGCGACGCCGGTGGCAACCAGGTCGTTCAGCTGCTGGCCGTTCCACCAGGTGAAGAAGGCCGGGGCGTTGTTGCCGGCGATCGAGGTCTGCATGAACGCCTGGTACTTGTCGGTGGGCGTGACTTCCTGCAGCTTGATCGTGGCGCCCGAGGCCGCGCTGGCGGCTTCGGCGAGGCCGGTCATGCCGACGTTCCACGGGGTCTTGTCCGAGTAGAGCGCAAGCTCCTGGGCCCCGGCAGCGCCGATGCCCAGGGTGGTCGCGAGGCCGACGGCCCCGATAGTCCTCAATAGCGACATACCGTTTTCTCCCTTTATGGTTCTGTCGTTCCTCGCTGCCCCTTAGCGGAGCAGCGAACTCTGGGTGTCCGCGTCGAACAGGTGCACGCGCGACCCATCGATGCGGAACTGCAGTTTCTCTCCGGTCTCGACGGCACGCGGGTGCTGCATGCGCGCCACCACTTCGGTGCCGCCGAGGCTGGTAAAGAGCAGGCTCTGGTCACCAAGCATTTCGGCGAACTCGACCGGGCCGGTGAAATCGGCACCAAGCTCGGGCCGTGTGCCGTGTCCTTGCGGGACGATGTCCTCCGGCCGGACCCCGAGGGTCACGGCGGTGCCGGGGGCCGGCAGGCTGAAGCGGTCGGCCGGGATGGCGATATCGACGCCGCCGGCCTTGATCGAAGCACCATCGCCGACCACTGCCGAGATCAGGTTCATCGACGGGGCGCCCATGAAGGTGGCGACGAACTGGTTGGCCGGGCGCTCGAACACGTCGAGCGGCGTGCCGATCTGGGCGACGCGGCCATCGTTCAGCACGACGATCTTGTCGGCGAGCGTCATCGCCTCGACCTGGTCGTGGGTGACGAACACCACAGTGGCGCCGAGCTGGCGCTGCAGCCGCTTGATCTCGACGCGCGTCTGGTTGCGCAGCTTCGCATCGAGGTTGGAGAGCGGTTCGTCGAACAGGAAGACTTCGGGGTCGCGCACCATGGCGCGGCCGATGGCGACGCGCTGGCGCTGGCCGCCGGAGAGCTGGCTGGGGCGCCGGTCCATGTAGGGATCGAGGCCGAGCATGGCGGCCGCTTCGTTGCGGCGGCGCTCGATCTCGGGCTTCTTGACGCCGCTGATCTTCAGGCCGAAGCCGAGATTGTCCTTGACGCTCATGTGCGGATAAAGCGCGTAGGACTGGAACACCATGGCGATGCCGCGCTCACGCGAGGGCAGGTCGTTGACCAGTTTATCGCCGATCTTCAGCTCGCCATGCGAGATGGTCTCGAGGCCCGCAATCATCCGCAGCAGCGTGGACTTGCCGCAGCCCGAAGGGCCGACCAGCACCACGAAGGTGCCGTCCTCGATGTCGAGATCGATGCCCTTGATGGCGACGAAATCGCCGTAGACCTTGATGATGTCGCGCAGGGTGACTGTTGCCATGCCGGGTCTCCCTCAGTGCCGCGCCGGATCGGCGTAGCGCATCTCGGGCTGGATCGAGTACCAGTCCGGACGGCCGGGATCGCGGTCATAGGTGTAGCCGCCGACTTCCTTGTAGTAGGCGGCGTATTTGGCGAGCGCTTCGCGGTCGACCTCGACGCCGAGGCCCGGTCCCTTGGGCACCGCGATCTCGCCATCGACGTATTTCAGCTTGCCGCCGACGACGATGTCGTCGAGCAGGTGGTGGTAATGCGCGTCGGCAGCGAAGCTCATGTTGGGCAACGCAGCGCCGAGGTGCAGCATCGACGCCAGCTGGATACCGAGTTCGCCCGACGAATGCACCGAGGCGCCGAACTGGAACGTCTCCAGCACCTGGCCGGCCTTGTAGGCCTGGCGCAGCCCGCCCCAGAAGGTGGTGTCGAGCAGGATGACATCGACCGCATCATGCTTGATGCAGCTGGCGAGCTGCTCGAAATTCACCACCACGGTGTTGGTGGCGGTGGGGATGGAGATGCGGTCGCGCAGGCGGCGCATGCCTTCGAGGCCGAAGCACGGGTCCTCGAAATAGTCGTTGCGGATGTGCTCGATCTGCCGCGCCACCCAGACGGAATCCTCGACCGACCAGACCGAGTGGGGGTCGAGCCGGAAGCGGTCGCCGGGCAGCGCCGCGGCAATCGCGGAGTACACCTCGACGTCGTGCTCGGGCGAGAAGACGCCGCCCTTCAGCTTGTGCGACTTGAAGCCGTGCAGCGCCTTCTGGCGCTTCGCCTCGGCCACCAGTTCGTCGGCGCCGAACTCGTCGCCAAAGCCGTGCTTTTCGTTGCCGTAGCGGTAGAACAGGTAGGACGCAAAGGGGATCGACTCGCGCAGCGCGCCGCCGATCAGGTCGCAGGCGCGGATGCCGAGATACTTGCCGGCAGCGTCCATGCAGGCCATCTCGATGGCCGCATGCACCTGCATGCGCGAATTGTAGAGGCTGGCGACGGGGTTCATTATCTTCCAGCGCAGCTGTTCGAGCTGCACCGGGTCGTGGCCCTTGAGGTAGGGCAACAGGCCCTTCACCGACGCTTCGGCGCTCTCGCCGCCGCCGCCGAGTTCGCCCCAGCCGGAAATGCCTTCGTCCGTCACCACCTCGACGATGGTGCGCACGAACTTGCCCCAGTGGGCGCCGGAGGCGTGCCGGAGCGGCGCCTCGAGCGGCATGGCGACAGTGGTGGCCTTGATGTCTACGATCTTCATATAGGTCAGGTCTCTAGGTCGATTTGCCGTCGGCTTTTTTGGGAGCGCCGGGGATACGGGCGAGCATGCCGCCATCCACCCGCACGGTTTCGCCGGTCATGAACGACGCCTTGTCGGAGAGGAGGAAGGCGACGACTTCGCCGATTTCCGTCGGCTGGCCGCGCCGGCCGATCGGGTGCATGGCGTCGATTTCTTCATCGAGCGCCGCGGGGTTGGGGTCCTGGTTGATGGCCCAGCGCAGCATCGGGGTTTCGACCGAGCCGGGCGCCACACCCAGGACACGGACGCCGTGCGCGGCCTCGTCCATCGCCATGCCGGTGACGAGCCCGATCATCCCGTGCTTGGAAACGACATAGGCGAGCGCGCCCTTCTGCGCCGCCATCCCCTGCACCGAGGTGGTGAAGACAATGGCGCCCTTGCGGCGCCGCAACTCCGGCAGCGCCGCCTTCGCCACGTAGAAGCTGCCGGTGAGATTGGTATCGAGGGTCTTGGCCCAGAGCTCCGGCGTGGTCGACACCGCATCGCCGTAGGTCTGGATGCCGGCATTGTGCGAGACGCCATCGAGCCCGCCGAAGCGCTCGACCGCCAGTTGCACCGCCCGCTCGCAGTCGGCGAGGTTCGCGACCGAACCCGCCACCACCGCCGCCTTGCCGCCGAGCGCCTGCGCCGTGGCGTTCAGCGCCTCGGCGTTGAGGTCGAACAGCACGAGATTCCTGCCCTCGGCCGTCAGCACCTCGGCGACGCCGCGGCCGATGCCCATGGCGGCGCCGGTGACGAGCACGGTCTGCGGACTAGCACTTTTGGCTGGGTCGTTCACTGCCAGCTCCTCCCTTGTCAAATACTTGTAGGTCTACCATACTAGTCGTGTCAATGCGCTTCCACTGCCCGTCCCGACTGGCAGAAGTTTGTGGCCTACGCGCCATCGAAGCAGGACAAATGGGAGGTTTGCGTGCCGATCTATGCCTTCACCGGAAGCCTCACGCGCCCGATGCCACAATACGGCGCCGCCCACGGCCAGGGGATCGGCCGCCTGGTTTTCGACGACGAAACCGGCACGCTGAGCCATGCCGAGATGACCGGCGGCATCGACGACACCGCCTGGCTGGTGCCCGATCAGGCCCGCCACCGGCTCTATTCCACCTGCGAGATCACCGGCACCGACCAGAGCGCCGTCGTGGCCTATGCCGTTGAAAACACTGGGCTTCGCCGCATCGGCGAGCAGCAGACACTCGGCAACGAGGCCTGCCACATGAGCCTCTCGACCGATGGCCGCTTCCTGCTCGTCGCCAACTACAACGGCGCCAATCCCGAGGCCGCGCCCGACGCGGCCCTCACGGTTTTCCCCATCACCGACAATGGTTTAGGTGCCCCCACCGCCAGCGTCGTCCACACCGGCAGCGGCCCCAACCTCCAACGCCAGACCACGGCCCACGCCCACTGCGTGATCCAGTCACCCACCGGCGATACCGTCTACGTCTCCAACCTCGGCATCGACAGACTGGTGGCCTACACGCTTGATAAGACTGGCGGATTGACGCGCCAGCCAGGCCGCGACTTCCAGTTCTCACCCGGTCTCGGCCCGCGCCACCTGGCGTTTTCGGCCGACGGCGCCTCGATCTTCGTCGTGAGCGAACTGATCGCTACGGTGCTGAGCCTCGCCGTCGATCCGGCGACCGGCGCCCTCACCCAGCGCGATGCCTTCCCGATCAGCGGCACCGCCCAATCGGCCGGCATCCTGCTGGCGCCCGACGGCCGCCACCTCTTCGTATCGCTGCGCCTCTGCGACGAAATCCTCGTGCTCCGCATCGACGAGGACGGTCGGCTGACGCAGACGGCGCGGATACCCAGTGGCGGTAAAACCCCGCGCGACCTCAGCTTTTCGCCCTCGGGGAAATACCTCGTCGTCGCCAACCAGGACTCCGACCGGCTCACCGTGTTCCGCATCGACCACGCGGCCGGCACACTCTCCGAGCCGCTCCAGCATTTCGATATCGGCACGCCGATGTCGGTCAAGCTTGCCACCTTCTGAGGCGGTTCTCCTCTCCCTCCAGCGTTGTGCGAAACTCCATGATCAGCGAAATTCTCTTTGTGCATCATAGCCATACCGATATCGGGTACACCCACCCGCAGCCGGTGGTGATGGAACTGCACCGCCGCTTCATCGACGAGGCGCTCGATATTGCCGAGCGCACCGCCGACTACCCCGATGATGCCAGGTTCCGCTGGACCTGCGAGGTCACCGGCGGGACGATGGACTGGTGGGTGAACGCCTCCAACACCGACCGCGACCGCTTCCTCGCCGCGGTGAAGCGCGGTCAGATCGAAGTGGCCGGCATGGGCTGGCACATGACGCCGCTGATGGACCATTCGATGGTTCTCGACGTGCTGAAGCCGCTGAAATTCTTCCGCGACCTCGGCATTCCGGTGCGCTCGGCGATGAACACCGACGTCAACGGCCTGCCCTGGGGCGTCGTCGATGCTCTGCTCGACCACGGCATTACCGGCATCTCGATGGCGATCAACGAGCACTACGGCCACGCACTTGCGCCCTGGCCGCGCGCCTTCAACTGGCAGGCACCGGGCGGCCGTACGATCACCGCCTATAACGGCTTCATCTACGGCGTGACCTCGGACCGCAGCCTGCAGATCCCGACGAACATGGAAGAGGCGCGGGCCCGCGTGCCGCGCTGGGCCAAGAAGTGGGAGGCGACTGGCTATCCGCATCCGTTCCTGATGATGCAGATCACCAATGTACGCTACCACGACAACGGCTCGCCGCAGCCGAAGCTGCCGGACTTCGTGAGGAATTTCAACGAGGGCAATGCTTCCACCGGCGGCATCAAGCTGCGAATGGGCACGATCAGCGAGTTCTTCGACCGCGTCCGCCAGCAGCCGACCTACACGATGCAGACGCTGCGCGGCGACTGGACCGACTGGTGGAATTTCGGCGCCGGCTCGACCGCGCACGAGACGTCGCAGGCGATGCGCGGTCAGCGTGACCTCGATGCGGTGAACGGGCTCGACGCCTGGCATCCGGGCGAAGCGCCGCGCCGCCGCGCCATGCTGCACGACACGGCCCGCAAGGGCCTCGCTCTTTATGCTGAGCACACCTGGGGCGCCGACCGCTCGATCTCGCAGCCCTACTCACCCGAAACCCGCACCCAGCAGTTGCTGAAGCTCGCCACCGTGGCAGATGGGGCGAGCGTGGCGCGCATGTTGCGCCGCGACGGCCTCGAGCGCCTCGGCATGGATGCGGGCGGCGACGAGCCGACGCTGCTGCTCTACAACCCGCATGGCTTTGCGGTGAAGCAGTCGGTGCGCCTGCCCTACCTGCCGCCGATGGCCGACGCCCCCGATCCGAAGCGCGGCTTCGGGCTCGAGGACCTCGTCCCCACCGGCCCGTCGTCGCACCGCATCCAGCGGCAGGACGTGGTGACCTCCGACCTGCCCGAGCACGGCGCCTACTACATGGCGCCGGTGGAGGTGCCGGCGCTGAGCTATGTGACAATCCCGGCCGCGAAGGCCGCGGTGATGGCAAACGGCCAGTTGTCGGCGAAGGATGGCGTGCTGTCGAACGGCCGCGTTTCCGTTACCCTCGACGCAGCGGGCGGCCTGAGCTCGCTCAGGGTCGACGGCACCGAGTATGCGGGCGCCGCGACCGAGCACCTGAAGTTCGGCGTGCCGGTGCTGGAGCGGGTCGCTTCGGGGGTGCGTACCGACATGTTCGGCCAGCCCGACTTGGAATCGCCGGACTGGCACCTCGCCTGGCACCGCGACTGGCAGGCCGAGCGCTTCGACGGCACGCTCGTCGAAACCACCGAGACGGTCGAGCGCGGCAATGCCCGCATCGTCCAGCGCTTCACCCTCCCCAACGGCGACAAGGTCTCGGTGCTCTATCGCCTCGTCGGCGAGGAGCCGGTGCTGCATGTCGAGGCCACGGTCACCAAGACGCCGCTGGTCGAGCCGCATGCGCTCTACCTGGCCATGCCGACGGCGCTCGCGGAGGGCTGGGAGGCGCACTACGAGACCGGCGGCGCGGTGGTGAAGCTCGACGATGAGCAGTTGCCCTATGCCAGCCGTCACTACATCACGGCGCAGCGCTTCGTGCGCATCGCCGATGCCAACTCCGAAGTGACAGTAGCGTGCCCGGATGCGCCGCTTTGGCAGGTGGGTGGCTACACCTTCGGCCGCTTCGAAGACCCGGATGGCCGTGTCGTCCGCGAGCGGCCGACGCTGGTGGCGTGGCTGACCAACAACTACTGGAGCACCAACTTCCAGGCCGACCAGGGCGGACAGACGAAGTTCCGTTTCACCCTCGTGCCGTCGGCGCGGCGCGACATCGGGGCGTCGGCCCAGGCGGCCCTCGCCCATGCCCAGCCTCTCGCGACGCATGTCTATGCGGACCGCGGGCCGGTGCAGAGCACGGCTGGCTCGTTGCTCGACCTCAAGCTCGGCGGGCTGCTGCTCAGCGGCGTCGCGACCGTGGGTGATGGGGTGACGCTTACACTGCTGAACCCCGGTGACGCGGCGGTGGAAGTAGCGATCGGGCCGGGCCTGTTCAAGCCACAGAAGGCCAGCCGCACGTCGCTATCGGGCGACAAGGCCGAAGCGCTGGCGGTCGATGACGGCGCGGTCAGCGTCACCGTCGCGCCGCGTGCCTGGACGCGTATCGACCTGCACTGAGCGACCACCGTCTCCGGGGGAGGGGAGCCCCCGGAGACAC
>CAMDAL010000165.1 GCA_945888565.1 Devosia equisanguinis
TGCTACCCGGTCCTGGTCTTCACGAATGAGGTCCCGCACGAAGTCACTGACGTTGGCGTAGCGCCCCGTTGCAACCTGCCGCTCGACCCACTCCTTCATCTGGTCGGGCAGAGAAATGTTCATCGTGGCCATGTCGATCTCCTTCGACCTGAACCTATCATTCTTGGCAAACTTTGCCAATCTTGCCCCAGCGGTCAGCGCGCCCTAGCCTGCCGCCATGCGAGCCATCCTCATCATCGCGGTACTGTTGCTGAGCTGGCCAACGATCGCTGCCACCGACAGGGAGGACGATCCAAGCTTCTGCCTCGCCACCTCCGAGGATGCTCCCGCCTGGGCCGCCAACTGCATTCGCCAGTCCGCATTCTTCCACGACACCTGCCGGGCGATCTCGACCTTCGCCTGGCGCGAGCAATTGCCATCGGGCTTCTTCGCCCGCCTGATCTGGCAGGAAAGTCGCTTCGACCCCTATGCGCTGAGCGTCGCGGGGGCCCAGGGAATCGCACAGTTCATGCCCTCCACCGCCCGTCTGCGCGGGCTGGAGAACAGCTTCGATCCACTGGAGGCTTTGGCGAAGTCGGCACAGTACCTTCGCCTGCTCGCCGACAAATTCGGCAATCTCGGCCTCGCCGCTGCCGCCTACAATGGCGGCGAAGGGCGGATGACGCGCTACGTCAGGTCGGGCGGCTCCCTGCCTGCCGAGACCCGCCATTACGTTGAAATCATCACCGGCATGCCGGTCGAGGCCTGGCAGCAGGACCCACCGCCGCAGCCGGACTACCGGCTGAGCAAGACATCACCGTTCATTGATGCGTGTGTGAAGATGGCGGAGACCGAGGCCACCCCGTCGCTCGATCGGGCACCGGGTGAATGGCGGCCATGGGGCGTGCTGCTGGCGCAGAACTTCTCGCAGCCCTCTGCCATCCGCGCGTTCGAGCGCGTCCAGGCCACCCATTCCAAAGTGCTCGGCGAAGAAAAGCTGATGCTGCTCCTCGCCCGCAACCCGAACTTCGGCCCGCGGCTGCGACACTACGCCATGGTGGGACGCGACACGCGCGCCGAGGCCGAAGACCTCTGCCGGCGCCTGCAGGCCAGCGGCGGCGCCTGCATCGTGCGGAAGAACTGACGGCCTACGAAGTGGGTGCGCCCGCCTCGTCGATGGCCGTGGCGATCGACTCGATCTTGCGGGCGGCGTCGTTCAGCCGCCGCGCAAACCGCGCCTCGAGGTCGTCCATCTCGGCCGACACCGACTGGCCCGCTTCGGACAGCGTCGCGACATCCTGCTGCAACTCGGCAATCCTGCTCTCGGCGATCGCCAGTTCGTCGATCAGCGCGATCCCCGCCATTACCGTCAGGCGGATATCGCCGATCTCGCCGAACACCTGCTTGAACTGCTCCACCCGCCGGTTGAACTCAGCGGCGAGGCCGAGCAGGTGCTCCTCCTGCCCCGGCTCGCAGGCCATGCGGTACTTCTTGCCGTTGATCTCGACATTGACCTCGGGCATCAGCGCTCGTCCCCTGCCAGCACTTCGCGCACCGACTCCATCGCCACCACCAGCCGGCGCGCCACTTCACCGGCACTGTCGTCGAGCCGCCGCGCCCGCGCCGAAGTCTTCTCGAGTTCGCTCGCGAGCCGCGACCGCTCGTTCACCAGCTTTGCCGTATCGGCCTCGATACGGGCATGGGCGCGCATCCGGCCGTTGAGGCTGCGCACGCTCGCCTCGAGCCTCGAAAACGCCCGGTCGAACCGAGCGGCGGCCGCCTCGTACCCATCCTCGGCGCTGTGATCCGACATCTGGCCTTGTCCCCGAAAAGCCGCGACTCTTCAGCCCATTATAGTGCGAAGCCGAAGCATGATGGCAACTGGCGCCATACCTTGTGCTGACATTGACAGGTCAAAGGAACCTGTTAAGCCTCTCACCCGCCCCGCCGAAAGGCGTGAAGCGCCCGGAAATCCGGGCTTTCCTGAACAGAAAGACGAGCGCGCCCATGCCCAATTCCGCCGCCGCCAAAGATATGGCCAACGCCATCCGCTCCCTCTCGATGGATGCGGTCGAAAAGGCCAACTCGGGTCATCCGGGCCTGCCGATGGGCGTGGCGGACATAGCGACGGTGCTGTTCACCAAGGTCATGAAGTTCGATCCGGCCTACCCGCACTGGGCCGATCGCGACCGCTTCATCCTGTCGGCCGGCCACGGCTCGATGCTGCTCTATTCCGCGCTCTATCTCCTCGGCTACGAGGACATGTCGATCGACGACATCAGGAATTTCCGCCAGCTCGGTTCGAAGACCGCCGGCCACCCCGAATACGGCCACGCCGAGGGCATCGAGACCACCACCGGCCCGCTCGGCCAGGGCCTCGCCAACTCCGTCGGCTTCGCGATCGCCGAAGCCAAGCTCGCCGCCGAGTTCGGCACCGACCTCGTCGATCACCGCACCTGGGTGATCGCCGGCGACGGTTGCCTGATGGAAGGCATCTCGCAGGAAGCCATCTCGCTCGCCGGCCACCTCAAGCTCAACAAGCTGACGGTGATCTGGGACAACAACAACATCACCATCGACGGCCGCGTCTCCAACGCCGACTCGACCGACCAGATCGCCCGCTTCAAGGCCTGCGGCTGGAACACCATCGAGATCGACGGCCTCGACCAGGACGCCGTCGAGAAGGCCCTCATCGCCTCGAAGAGCTCGGACAAGCCCACCCTGATCGCCGCCAAGACCATCATCGGCTACGGCGCACCCAAGAAGGCGGACTCGCACTCGGTGCACGGCTCGCCGCTCGGCGCCGAGGAACTCGCTGCCGCCAAGACGCAGCTCGGCATTACCTACCCGGCCTTCGAGATCCCCGCTGACATCCTCGACGCCTGGCGCGCCGCCGGCACCCGTTCGTCCAACCTGCGTGGCGCCTGGGAAGGCCGCCTCGCCGCCGCCGATCCGGCGAAGCGCGCCGAGTTCGAGCGCCGCACCACCGGCAAGCTGCCGGACAACTGGAACGCGACCATCGAAGCGTTCAAGGCCAAGCTCGTCGCCGACAAGCCGAAGGTCGCTACCCGCAAGTCGAGCCAGATGGCGCTGGAAGTCATCAACAAGCTGCTGCCCGAGACCGTCGGCGGCTCTGCCGACCTCACCGGCTCGAACCTCACCAACACTCCTGAGACCCTGCCCTTCACCGCCGAGGACCGCCTCGGCCGCTACATGCGCTACGGCATCCGCGAGCACGAGATGGCGGCCGCGATGAACGGCATCGCGCTGCACGGCGGCCTCATCCCCTATGGCGGCACCTTCCTCGTCTTCACCGACTATGCCCGCCCTGCCATCCGGCTCTCGGCGCTGATGGGCCAGAAGGTCATCTACGTCATGACCCACGACTCGATCGGCCTCGGCGAAGACGGCCCGACCCACCAGCCCGTCGAGCATGTCTCCACCCTGCGCGCCATTCCGGGTCTCCTCGTCTTCCGCCCCGCCGATGCCGTCGAAACGCTGGAATGCTGGCAGCTCGCCATCGAGGCCGACAAGCCGTCGATCCTGGCGCTCAGCCGCCAGAACCTGCCGGCGCTCCGCACTGAAGCCGTCGAGGGCAACCCGTCGGCCAAGGGCGCCTACGTCATCGCTGGCGACAAGTCGGCCGACGTCGTGATCTTCGCCACAGGTTCCGAAGTCGCCATCGCCGTCGCCGCGCTCGATGCGCTCAAGGCCGAGGGCATCGCCGCCAAGGTCGTCTCCGTCCCCTCGATGGAGCTGTTCTTCGCCCAGGACCAGGCCTACCGCGACAGCGTCATCGGCACCCCGCGCGCCAAGGTGGCGATCGAGGCCGGCATCGAGATGAGCTGGTCCAAGCTGCTTGGCGACAAGGGCAGGTTCATCGGCATGCACGGCTTCGGCGCGTCCGGCCCGGCCGAGAAGCTCTACGAGCATTTCGGCATCACTGCGAACGCGGTTGTTGAAGCCGTCAAGTCGCAGTTGTAAGAGACCCGCGCCCTCCTCCCTTTTCCAGTATTCGCTAAGGAGCCATCATGGCTGTTCGCGTCGCAATCAATGGCTTTGGCCGCATCGGCCGTAACATCCTGCGCGCCATCGTCGAAAGCGGCCGCACCGACATCCAGGTCGTTGCCGCCAACGACCTCGGCCCGGTCGAAACCAACGCCCACCTGCTGCGCTATGACAGCGTGCACGGCCGCTTCCCGCATGAAGTGACGGTCAACGGCGACACCATCACCGCCGGCAACCAGACCTTCAAGATGACCGCGGTAAAGAACCCCGCCGAGCTGCCGCACAAGGAGCTCGGCGTCGATATCGTGCTCGAGTGCACCGGTATCTTCACCTCCAAGGAAAAGGCCTCGGCCCACATCACGGCCGGTGCGAAGAAGGTCATCATCTCGGCCCCCGGCGAGGGAGCCGACAAGACCATCGTCTACGGCATCAACCACGCCCTGCTCGGCAAGGACGACGTGGTGATCTCGAACGGTTCGTGCACCACCAACTGCCTTGCGCCGATGGCCAAGGTGATGAACGACCTCGTCGGCATCGAGAAGGGGATGATGACCACCATCCACTCCTACACCGGTGACCAGCCGACGCTCGACACCATGCATAAGGACCTCTACCGCGGCCGCGCTGCCGCCCTGAGCCAGATCCCGACCTCGACCGGCGCCGCCAAGGCCATCGGCCTCGTGCTGCCCGAACTGAAGGGCAAGCTCGACGGCATATCGATCCGCGTGCCGACCCCGAACGTCTCGCTCGTCGACCTGAAGTTCCTCGCCAAGCGCAACACCACGGTCGAGGAAGTCAACAACGCCCTGAAGGCCGCCGCCGAAGGCCCGCTCAAGGGCGTGATGACCTACACGCTCCACCCGCTGGTCTCGTCCGACCTCAACCATGATCCGCACTCGTGCACGATCCTGATCGACCAGACCAAGGTGCTCGACGGCAACTTCGTCAACATCATGGGCTGGTACGACAACGAGTGGGGCTTCTCCAACCGCATGGCCGACGTCACTGCCCTGCTGGCCAAGACCCTCTGACTTGGCGCTCGAACGCGATCTCCGCTGGCAGCCGCTGGACGGGGTCGGGCTCGAACACTGTCACGTCTCTGAAACTGCGGACGGCATAGCTGTCCGCAGTGCCCTGATTGGCGAGCAGGACGGCATGCCGTTCGGCGCCTTCTACGAAATCCAGCTCGATCCGGACTGGACCTTCCGTTCGCTGGTCCTCCGCCGCCACGACGGCCGCATCATGCGCCTCGTCTCGAACGGCCAGGGCGACTGGAAGCTCGACGGCCGCCGCGCCCCCGAACTCGAGGGCTGCGTCGATATCGACATCTCCGGCACGCCCTTCACCAACACCCTGCCGATGCGCCGCCGCCGCTTCGAGCCCGGCGTGCGGCAGCGCTTCGACATGGCCTGGGTAGCGCTCGATACCCTCGAACCCCTCCGCGACGGCCAGGTCTATACCCAGCTCAACGACACCCATTTCCGCTACGAAGCCGCCGACCGCAGCTTCACCCAGGTCCTCGAAGTCGACGAGCACCGCTTCGTCGTCGATTACCCGACGCTGTTTCGGCGCGCGTAGTGATTGCCCAAACCTGGCGATAGCCTTGGGCCACCGAGTTGGTCACGCCCCCGACGCTCTCATCCCTGCGAAAGCAGGGACCCAACTCAGAACCTGCACAGGTGGCAACGTGGGTCCCTGCTTTCGCAGGGATGACACCTCAGTGGACACTCGGACACAAGCGCCCCCAGCCCTCACACCAGCCCCGGCAGCACATCCCTTCGTTCCAGCCACGTCTTGAGGTTGCTCAGCACCTTGGCCCAGCCACTGGCGACGCGTGGATAATTCCGCGGGTCGAGCCGCATATGCGTTACCGTCAGCCGCGAGAAGCCGGTGGTCCCCTGAATGTCGAACTCCACCTCCGAGGTGCGGCTTGGATCGCCATCAGCGTCCGGCGCCGACCAGCTCAGCCGCAACCGCTGCGGCCGTGATGCCTCCAGCACCCGGCCGACAATGCTCGCCGTCCCGTCCGCTCGCTCGTGCCGCCAGCGCGAGCCGATGCGCCAGTCCGAGATGTTGCGGTGTCCCCAGTAGTAGCGTGTGTCCTCCGGCGACGTCAGCGCCGTGTACACCGCCTCAGCCGAAGCCCCGATGTAGATGACGTAAGTGAACTCCGGCCGATCCATCGGCTTCTCCTTGTCCCTGTCATGTGCCGGTAACGTCATTGTCGCCGCCCCGTTACCTCGAATCGGTATCTTCTGCACACTCGTCTGATCGAATGGGCTTGAGAATGCGAGACATCGAGCGGCTACTCATCGGGGTCAACCTCATCGGCAGTCTCGTCGCGGGCTTTCGCCACGAGGCGCTCTGGTTCCCGGTCGCCGTCGCTGCCTTCGGCCTCTACGTCGTCGTTCAGGATCGCGCACTGCGCCGGCGCATCGGCGCGCGGGCCTGGCCGAGCGAAGGCTTCGCTCGCTTCAGCTTCAACACCAACCTGAAGTTCGGGCTGAGCCACCTCATCCTCGGCGCTCTGCTTTTTGCCGTCGCCGGGACCATATCCGGTGTCATGGCCGCCTGAAGCGGTTTCGTGCGAGATCCGAACAAATAAGGGTGCGCCGCCTGCGCGGCCATCTCCACTGTTCCGCCGGGCACCACTCCTTGATAAGAGAGCCCCACCTCACTTACGGGACCGCACCCATGGCCGCTTTCAAGACTCTCGACGACTACGATCTTTCCGGCAAGCGCGTGCTGGTGCGCGCCGACCTCAACGTCCCCGTGGCCGATGGCGAGGTAACTGATGCCACCCGCATCGAACGGTTGCTGCCCACGCTGCGCGAGATCATCAAGGCCGAGGGCAAGGCGATCATCCTCAGCCATTTCGGCCGCCCCAAGGGCAAGGTCGATCCCGAGTTCTCGCTCGAACAGGTGGTGCCGGCCCTCGTTGCCGAATCCGGCCACCAGGTCGGCTTCATACCCACCGATTGGATCGATGTGACCGATGTGAAGGAAGCGATCGACGCCGCCCCGGCCGGGTCGATCCTCGTCATCGAGAACACCCGCTTCCACCCCGGCGAGGAAGCGAACGACGCCGAGCTTGCCAAGCGCATGGCCTCGCTCGGCGACATCTTCGTCAACGACGCGTTCTCGGCCGCCCACCGCGCCCATGCCTCCACCGAAGGCGTCGCCCACCTGCTGCCGTCTGCCGCCGGCCGCGCCATGCAGGAAGAACTGAGCGCGCTCGAAGCCGGCCTCGGCGCGCCGAAGCGCCCGGTCATCGCCATCGTCGGTGGTGCCAAGGTGTCGACCAAGCTCGATCTGCTGGAGAACCTGATCCACAAGGTCGAGGCGCTGGTGATCGGCGGCGCCATGGCCAACACCTTCCTGCATGCCGGCGGCCTCGGCATCGGCAAGTCGCTCGCCGAGAAGGACCTCGCCGAAACCGCGAACCGCGTCCGCGACAAGGCCGAGGACGCCAAGTGTGCGGTGATCCTGCCCATCGACGCCACCGTCGGCTGGCACTTCGAAGCCAACACCCCGCACCGCTACTACGCCGTCGACGCCCTCGATCCCGACGGCATGATCCTCGACATCGGCCCGGGCTCGATCGAGCGCATCAAGGCGGCGATCGACGCTGCCGCCACCGTCGTCTGGAACGGCCCGATGGGCGCCTTCGAGATGGCCCCGTTCGATCACGGCACCGTCGAGGTCGCCAGGCACGTCGCCGCCCGCACCAAGGCTGGCAAGGTCGTCTCGGTAGCCGGCGGCGGCGACACCGTCGCAGCGCTCGCCCATGCCGGCGTCAAGGACGACTTCACCTACGTCTCCACCGCCGGTGGCGCCTTCCTCGAATGGATGGAAGGCAAGCCTCTCCCCGGCGTTGAGGCGCTGAAGGGCTGACCCGCCCCACAGCTTGCTCGCCCGGTTCGATGGGGTAGCCCTTGAACCGGGCGCGATACCGCCTCTATTCTGGTCAGGTCGAATGGTGTGGGAGTTTGGCGTGACACTATCGGTCGGGAGGCTGGCAGCCCTGCTCTGCTGGACCGCGCTGCTCGCCCTGCCGTCATTGGCCCAGGATCGAGCCGAACCGGTCTGCCCGTTTCTCGAATGCGGCCCGGGTGACAACAAGCCCCCGCTTCCGGCCGTTGAACTGTCGCCCAGCCAGCAGTCGCCGAGATCGGCGCCGTCCCGCCCCAGTGCCCCCGGCGCGCCGAAGACGCCTGTCGCGCCAGTTGAGGCCATGCTGACGAGCCTGCCGGCCAAGAACTGCGCCAGCCTCGACTTCGGGACCGTCTGCACCAGCAGCATCCTGCCGAACTGGCGCAACGTCACCTACGGCC
>CAMDAL010000166.1 GCA_945888565.1 Devosia equisanguinis
GACGAGGTGCGCGAATTCTTGTCGGGCCGCTGAAGCCGCAGCACCAACTCGATCAGTTGCTCTTTGCTGAGCTGCTGCAAATCACCTCTGTCCATAGCCCCAGAGATTCAGGGATTTACCCCGATGACAAGGGGGTGGGTAATTACCGACCGCGCGTCCTCGGGCTTTTCCACCAGCTGGGCGAGGATCTTGTCGACGAGGTCGAGATCTTCGCGCTTGCCCTCGGCCTGCTGCTGCAGGTCCACCAGATAGGTCGTGGTGTAGTAGAGGCGGCGTGCCAGCAGGGTGGCGACATAGAGCGCCACTTCCGGGTTGGCACCGAGAAACTGGATGGCGTCGTCGATGACGTAGGCCTTGACGCCCGACAGCGCCTTGACCGTGGCGCTGGCCGGCATGTCGAGCAGGGTTGCCATCTCGCCGAAGATCGAGCCGGGCTCGTCGATGTAGCTGACCTGCGTATCCTTGCGCAGCACCTCGACCTGGCCCTCGATCAGGACGAACAGGTTGCCGTCCTGCCCGCCCTCCTCGATCATCACCTGTCCAGGCTTGAACGAACGCGCCTCGCGGCCTTTACAATAGTCGAGAATATCAGACATCAAGCCCTCACCCGCACGCGGCTGCAGCATAGTGCGCCAGCCCCGCGTCATTCGTCAAACATTGCGGCCGCTTGGTGACTGATCGCCCGGCCGTTGTAAAGCCACTGAAAGCAGAAGGGCCGGTTTCCCGGCCCTTCGCAAGATCAGTGAACCGAACCGATCAATGATTGTCACGCGGCACACCGGCAGTCTGTGCGAGGCGCTGATAGCTGACCGCGTTCTTGAGCACGCCACCCGAACCGAGCTGGTCGACGATACCGCGCTGGATTTCCTGCCACGGCGTCTGGTGCGCCGGGTACTTGTAGCCGCCCGCGGCCTGCAGGTCGGCACGACGCTGCTCGATCTCCTCGGCCGAGATCAGGATGTCGGCGGTGCCCTTGTTGAGGTCGATGCGCACCTGGTCGCCGGTCCTGAGGATGGCCAGGTTGCCACCCGCCGCCGCTTCCGGTGAGGCATTGAGGATCGACGGCGAGCCCGACGTGCCCGACTGGCGGCCGTCGCCGATGCAGGCGAGCGAGGTGATGCCCTTCTTGATCAGGTAGTCAGGCGGACGCATGTTGACGACTTCTGCGGCACCCGGATAGCCGATCGGACCGGCGCCACGCATGAACAGCAGCGTGTGCTCGTCGATCTCGAGCGACGGATCGTCGATGCGGTGGTGATAGTCTTCCGGACCATCGAACACCACGGCCTTGCCCTCGAACATGTTCGGGTGCACCGGGTCGTTCAGGTAGCGCTGGCGGAACTCCTCGGAGATCACCGAGGTCTTCATGATGGCGCTGTCGAACAGGTTGCCCGAGAGAACGAGGAAGCCGGCCTCCTTCTTCATCGGGTTGTCGAAGGAGCGGATGACCTTGTCGTCGAGGATTTCGGCGGCGCGGCAGTTATCACCGATGGTCTTGCCGTTGACGGTGGGCGCGTTCTCGCGGATCAGGCCCTGCCTCATCAGCTCGCCGACCACGGCCGGGACGCCGCCGGCATGGTAGAAGTCCTCGCCGAGATACTCGCCGGCCGGCTGCATGTTGACCAGCAGCGGCACCTTGTGGCCGTAGGTCTCGAAATCCTTCAGCTCCAGCTCGACGCCGATATGCCTGGCGATGGCCTGGATGTGGATCGGGGCGTTGGTTGAGCCACCGATCGCCGAATTGACGACGATGGTGTTGATGAAGTTGTCCTTGGTCAGGATGTCCGAGGGCTTCAGGTCCTCATGCACCATCTCGACGATGCGCTTGCCGGTCCGGTAGGAGATTTCCTGGCGGTCACGGTAGGGCGCCGGGATGGCAGCCGAGCCGGGCAACTGCATGCCGAGGGACTCGGCCAGCGAGTTCATCGTCGAGGCGGTGCCCATGGTGTTGCAATAGCCGGTCGAGGGGGCGGACGACGCCACCAGCTCGATGAACTGCTCGTAGCCGATCTCGCCAGCCGCCATCATCTGGCGGGCCTTCCACACGATGGTGCCCGAACCGGTCCGCTCGCCGCGGAACCAGCCGTTCAGCATCGGGCCGACGCTGAGCGCGATGGCGGGAATGTTCACCGTGGCGGCGCCCATCAGCATGGCGGGCGTGGTCTTGTCGCAGCCGATGGTCAGCACGACGCCATCGAGCGGGTACCCGTAGAGCACTTCGACGAGACTCAGGTAGGCCAGGTTGCGGTCGAGGCCGGCGGTCGGGCGCTTGCCCGTTTCCTGGATCGGGTGGACCGGGAACTCGATGGCGATGCCGCCGGCTTCGCGGATGCCCTCGCGGACGCGCTTGGCCAGCTCGATATGGTGGCGGTTGCACGGCGACAGGTCCGAACCGGTCTGGGCGATGCCGATGATCGGCTTGCCGGACTGCAGCTCCTCGCGCGAAATGCCGTAATTGAGGTAGCGCTCGAGATAGAGCGCGGTCATATCCGGATTGGCCGGATTATCGAACCAGGCGCGCGACCGGAGCTTTTTGCCCTTGCTGGTCTCGCTGTTACCCGAAGTCATTGTTGTCTCCTCAACACGGTATCTGACGATCCTGTAGCCCAATCCGCGCGGCGTGGGCAGATATACCTTCTCATGGGGGAGGATCGTATCGGCGCAGATGATAGACATCGGCGGATTGGGTCGCAATGGGGCGTCACGCCACCTTCCGGCTATCTCGCGGTACTGTCGCGGGCGTGGAGAACGGCCGGAAAGTTGACGATCCGCTCGGTGATCTCATGTCCACGCAGCTTGCCCAGCAGCATTTGTCCGGCCTTCCGACCCATCTCAAGCGAAGGCACTTCGAGGCTGGTCAGTGGAGGATCGAGATGGGCCGCAACCGGGATATCTCCGAAGCCGGCAATGGCAATATCCGCCGGAACACTGATTTTCCGGCGGCGGGCTGCCGATAGAGCGCCTGCTGCAAGAATATCGCTGCCAAAGAGGATGGCGTCGCAGCCGGGCAGGCGATCCAGCACTTCATCGAACGCGGCTGCTCCTGCCTCTGGCTGCCAACCCTCCGTCAAGCTCAGAACGAGCTCGCAGTCGCGGCCGACTTCCCCCAGCGCGGCACGGAAGCCCTCCAGTCGCCGCCGGCCTCGTTCGAACAGCAAGCCGGCATAGGCAATCCGGGTAAACCCGCGTTCGGCGAAATGGCGCCCCATGGTTCGACCGGCGTCTTCCTCCCACATGGTCACCAGCATATCGATCGGGTCGGTTCGCTGGTCCCACATTTCAACGACAGGAATGCCGCTGGAGGAGACGATGCTGCGATCGAGTTCCGGCTTCAGCAAGTCAGTGAACAGCATGGCTGCGGGACGGAACGGCGTCATCGACGCAATGAGTCGGCGCTGCTCGTCGGCGCTTTCTCCGACACGTGCTGTCAGGAGCTGGTAGCCGTTGTCCTCAAGCACCTCGGTGCAGCCGAGGAGAACGTTGGCGAAGTGCGGGTTGAGCACGTTGGAGGAGAATACCGCGACCACCGACGACCGGCCGGAGCGCAGGCTCGAGGCGAAGCTGTTGACCACGTAGCCGGTCTGGGCCACGGCCGCGGCGACCTTCTTGCGGGTCTCTTCCTTGACCTTTTCGGGGTAGGACAGGGCGCGCGATACCGTGATGGGCGAAACCCCGGCGACACGTGCGACGTCTTCCACACGGACCGGGCGGTTCGTGTTCCTCTTATCGTTGCCGTCCAAAAAGTCCCCCGACTTTCAATGCTCCCGCAGCATTGCTACGGGACGCGAAAACCCCAGTAACCAGTTGCGGCGACGCCCTCCGCAATCCTGATGACTTCATTCCATTTGGCGGTACGCTCCGAGCGGGTCATCGACCCGACCTTGATCTGATCCGACATCAGACCGACCGCCAGATGACTCAGTGTAACGTCCTCGCTCTCACCGGATCGTCCTGACTGTATAGTATTCCAGCCCAGGGAGCGAGCGAGGCTGCTCGCCTGAATCAATTCAGTCACCGTGCCGCACTGGTTCGATTTGAGCAACACGGAATTACACGCATTCAAACCGGCGGCATGGGTAATCCGGGCGCTGCTGGTGGTCAAATAATCGTCGCCGACGATCTGCACCGACGCCCCGAGACGTCGGGTGATCTCGACGAAACCATCATCGTCGTCTTCGGCGAGGGGGTCCTCGAGCGAGACGATCGGGTAGTCCGCCACCCAGCGCTCCAGGAGGTCGATCATCCCTGATGTGTCGAGGGATTTGCCTTCGAGGGCAAGGGTGTAGCGGTTGTCGGCGTAGAACGATGAGGCGGCGATGTCGAGGGCGATGCCGACGTCGCGTCCGGGCTTGAAGCCGGCGGTTTCGATAGCTTTGACAAGCAGTTCGAGGCCGTCTTCGTTGGCTCGGAAGTCGGGCCAGACACCGCCTTCGTCGGCCACGCCGTTCAACTTTCCGGCGGCCTGCATCGACTTGGCGGCGGCGATGTAGATTTCGCCGATCCACTCGGTGGCCTCGACGAACGAGGTCGCGCCGGTGGCGATGACCAGGTAATCCTGCACGTCGATGCGGTTGCCGGCGTGGCGGCCGCCGCCGAAGATCTGGATCATCGGCGCGGGGATGTGCGCGGCAGCGGCATCGAGCCCGGCAAGCGTCCTAAGGTGTTGCCAGAGCGCGAGTTTTCGCTCGCTGGCAGCGGCCCAGGCGATGGCCGAGGAGGTGGCGACGAGGGCGTTGCCGCCGAGCCGGGTCTTCTGGGCGGTGCCGTCGAGGGCAATCAGGGCCGCGTCGCACCTGAACTGGTCGAGGGCGTCAAGTCCCTGGAGTTCCGAGGCAATTTCGCCTTTGACGGCTTCGATGGCGCCGTTGACGCCGTAGCCGCCGAGGCGTTTGCCGCCATCGCGGCGGTCGAGAGCCTCGCGGCTGCCGGTGGAGGCGCCGGAGGGGGCGATGGCGCGGCCCATGGCCCCGGAGGCGAGGTGCACCTCGACTTCGATGGTGGGGCGGCCGCGCGAGTCCCAGACCTGGCGGGCCTTGGTCGATACGATTTCAGTCACGGAATTGACCTGATGATGAATGGTTTCTGAACGAGTTCTGAAGGACGTCCAGCGTCGCTTCGACGCTGGAGAGTGGCTGGCGGATCAACGGGATGGCCAAGTGGCGCACCGTGTCGCGAGCAGTGTTCACCAGATATTCGACCGGCGACTTTCCGTCGACGCGGGCGAGCATCAGGCAGGGCAGCAGCGCTGCGGTGCGAGCCTCGATCTCTGGCCGCAACGCGGGTGGGAAATGCGCCAGCCATGTCCGTGCGAACCCTCCCGCCTGCCCGAAGAGTATGGGGGCGAGATCGGGGAGGTGGATAAGTTTGAGTACGAGATGGTTTAGGCAGAAGGCCGCGTCGAAGGCCGGATCGCCGTACCAGGCGCACTCGGCATCGAGCAGCACCGGGTGGCCGTCATGGACGGAGACGAGGATATTCTTGGGACTGACGTCGCCATGCACCAGCGCGAGGTGGGTCGACTGCGACTGCTCCATGACGGCGAGGATGCGGGGCGCCAGGTCCGGATAGCGGGTGGCGATGCTGCGCAGGTAGGGGTCGAAGCGCAGGGCGTCGATCAGGTGGTCGGTGGGGAATTCGGCGGCGGCGCTCGCATCGTCGAGGGTGGCGGCGTGGATGCGGCCCAGCGCATCGGCGACGCGGAGTGGCACGTCGGGGTTGGCCTTGCCGGCGAGCAGGTCGGACTTCCACAGCGTGTAGTCGGCGGGCGGCAGGTATTCGAGCAGCGCGATGCCGTGCGCGCGATCCTCGGCGATGACCTGCGGGGCGGCGCCGGGGACGATGCTGCCGGCGCGGCGGAGCCAGGCGATCTCGTAGTGGTTGCGCTCGAGCGGCGCTTCCCAGGTGGCGGCGACCTTGAGCTGGGAGAGGGCGCGCTTGGCGCAGAATTCGCGGCCATCGGAGAGCGTAACGCGCACGATGTCGGAGGACACGCCGCCGGTGAGCGGCTCGACACGCAGCGGACCGGCGACCGCAATGCCGGCCGACGCGAACATCGGCGGAAGCAGCGCTTCCCAGCTGTCGGAACCCATCGTCACCCCCCGGGTCGCTTCGGACCCATTGCTGACATGTTAGCCGAGGACGTTTGCCGCAACAATCGAACGGAACCGACTTTCTTCCGCCTTGCCAAAGCCTTGCCGGGCGCGCGAGGTGCTGACGCCAGGGAACGGGGAGGACACCATGGGCCGGCTCGACGGAAAGACCATTTTCATGACCGCGGCGGCGGCCGGCATTGGCGGCGCCTGCGCCACTGCCTTTGCCCGTGAAGGTGCAAGGGTGATCGCGACGGACCGCGACGCGGCGGGGATCGCGAAGAAGGGCGAGGAACTGGCCGCCATCTCGGGCGGCCACGAGACCTATGCGCTCGACGTGACCGACAGCGCGGCGCTGCGCGCGGCGGCCGAACGCCACCACGGCGTCAATGTGCTCTACAACGGCGCGGGCTGGGTGCATCAGGGCATGCTGGGCGACACCGAACTTGCCGACTGGCAGCGCAGCTTCGACATAAACGTGACGCCGATGTTCGTGCTGAGCCAGGCGTTCCTGCCGGCGTTCATCGCGCAGGGCGGCGCCTCGATCATCAACATCGCCTCGGTGGCCAGTTCGCTCAAGGGCGTGCCGAACCGGGTGAGCTACATGTCAACCAAGGCGGCGGTGATCGGGCTGACCAAATCGATCGCGTTCGACTACATGAAGCACAATATCCGCTGCAACGCGATCTGTCCCGGCAGCGTCGACAGCCCGTCGCTGCACGAGCGAGCCAAGGCGCTGGGCGACCATGACGAGGTCTGGAAGACATTCGTCGCACGGCAGCCCATCGGCCGCATGGCCTCGGCCGACGAAATGGCGCATATCGCCGTCTACCTCGCCAGCGACGAGAGCGCCTATGCGACAGGCGCCAATTTCGTCGTCGATGGCGGGATCACGATGTAGCGACGGCAACTCTCCCGCCCGGAGCACGGCGACCCGATGAGCAAACGCGAAGCGCTGGAGGTCTCCGAGGCCGGGCTTATCGAGCCGGTGCCGGTTCCGGCCCAGCCCGATGGCCGGCCCCTGATCGGGGTGCTGATGGTGATGGCCTCGGTGCTGCTGTTTGCCGGCAACGACATCGTCACCAAGCTGCTGGTGACGGAGTACCCGGTGCCGCTGGTCGCGGCCATGCGCTACATCGTGCAGCTGGTGCTGATGATGGCGCTGCTGCTGCCGCGCATGGGAACGCGCCTGCTGAAGACCGAACGCACCGGGCTGGTGCTGCTGCGCAGCGCCTGCCTCGTGGTATCGACGCTGGGCATCGGGCTGGCCTTCCAGCGCATGCCGGTGCCGGAATCGGTAGCGATCGTCTTCCTTTCGCCCATGCTGGTGGTTCTGGTGGCCGGGCCGGTGCTGGGCGAGAAGGTGGCGGCAGCGAGCGTCCTCGCCGCGGTGGTCGGTTTTGCCGGCGTGCTGCTGATCGTGCGGCCGGGTGGCGGGCTCGATTTCTTCGGCGTCATCTTCGTGCTGATCGCGGTCACGACATCGGTGGTCTACTACCTGCTGTCACGGGTGCTGGCGCGCACCGAAAGCACCCTGACCATGCTGTTCTACACGGCGCTGGTGGGGGCGGTCTGCTTCGGCGTCACACTGCCCTGGTCCTGGTCGGGTCCGACGCCTGATTTCCCCACCCTGCTGATGTTCGCCAGCCAGGGCGTCTCAGCGGGGCTGGGCCACTACCTGTTCACCGCGGCCCACCGTGAAGCGACGGCCTCGCTGCTGGCGCCGGTCGGCTACATGCAACTGCTCTGGGTCGGGCTGTTGAGCTGGGTGATCTTCGGGCATATTCCCGACGCCCTGACCATCACCGGCATGGCGCTGGTGACGATGGCCGGGGTCAGCATCGCGATGATCTCGGCGCGACGGCGGTAGGGATACCGGCAGGATCGGTCAGCCGACTTCCGCTCAGAGCCGGACTTCGACGCGGGTGCCGACGCGGACGCGGGCCATGAGGTCGAGGATATCGGCGTTCGACATGCGGATGCAGCCGTAGGAGACGAAGCCGCCGATCGAGCCGGGGTTGTTGGTGCCGTGGATGGCGTAGTTGCTGCCGACTAGACCGTTTCACGTTTAGGTTGCCGCGTATCCTGCGTTTGCGATGTAGTTTGCGCATTCGTCTGGCCCGATTGTCTGGACGAGTTTGCCGATGTGTCGCCAGGTGTCGTCGACGGATCGGCGCTGGGCCATGCGCATCCAGTGCT
>CAMDAL010000167.1 GCA_945888565.1 Devosia equisanguinis
TCGCCACCTTCGTCGGCCAGCTCAACACGCTGACCGCCACCGTCGCCGACGCCGGCCGCAAGACTGTGCATATCGGCACCTCCACCGTCACCATCCCCGCGCTGCCCGCAACTGCTCGCACCGGCGAGGCGATCGCCCTCACCATGCGCCCCGAAGCCGTCTCGCTCTCCGACGTCACCAGCCGCGACATCCAGCTCGAAGGCCGCGTCGCCGAAGTCCACTTCCTCGGCTCGGTCATCCGCCTCAAGGTCGACCTCGGCGGCAACACCATCAGCCTCGACACCTTCAACGACCAGCGCACCCCACCCCCCGCCCACGGCTCCCCGGTCCGCCTCGGCATCGCCAGCAGCGATGTACTGGTTCTCGGGAACTAGGCGCCCCTCAAGCACAACGCCCTCCCTCCCCCTTGTGGGGAGGGTAGCGCAGCTTGGCCGCGCCAGCGGCTTAGCGTAGCTAGGGTGGGGGGGTATCAGGGACGCATACACGGGGCACCACCGCATGAACATTCTCTTCATCACCGCCGACCAATGGCGTGGTAGCGCCACCGGCTACGCGGGCCACCCGCACGTCAGGACCCCGAACCTCGATGCGCTCGCCGCCGACGGAGTCGCCTTCCTGAACCACTTCTCTCAGGCCGCCCCGTGCTCGCCGGCCCGCGCCGCGCTCTACACCGGCCTCTACCAGATGAACAACCGCGTCGTCCGCAACGGCACCCCGCTGGCCGACCGCTTCGACAACATCGCCAAAGCCGCCCGCCGTGCCGGCTATGATCCGACGCTGTTCGGCTACACCGACGTCTCGCTCGACCCCACGAGCCGACACCCCAACGACCCCGACCTCACCACCTACGAAGGCGTCCTCCCCGGCTTCACCACACGGGTGAAGCTGCCCGAGCACGAGCGCCCATGGCTCAGCTGGCTCGGCCAGCAGGGCCTGAAGTTCGGCGACAACGCCGAAGCCCACCTGCCCGTCGGCGTCGAACCCGGCCGCATCACCAGCGCCCCGCCGGCGTATACCGCCGAGCAGACCCAGACCGCCTTCCTCACCGGCGAGTTCCTGCGCTGGCTCGAGGAGCAGGTTGGCGAGCGCCCCTGGTTCGCCCACCTGAGCTACATCCGCCCGCACCCGCCCTTTCATCGTGCCTGCGCCCTACAACACCATGTTCTCGCCCGACGAGATCGACGGCTTCGCGCACGCCGATAGCCGCCGCGCCGAGGCCAGCGGCCATCCGCTGATGGATTACTTCCTCGAGAACGCCACCACCGACCACTTCGTCCCCGGCGCCACCGGCCGCGTCGCCGAAATCACCGACGCCGAGTTCCGCCAGATCAAGGCCACCTACTGCGGCATGATCGCCGAGGTCGACGCCCAGCTCGGCCGCGTCTTCGATGCCATCACCGAGCGCGGCGAATGGGGCGACACCCTCATCGTCTTCACCTCCGACCACGCCGAAATGCTCGGCGACCACCATGCCCTCGGCAAGGGCGGCTACTTCGACCAGTCCCAGCATATCCCACTGGTGATCCGCGACCCCCGGCAGGGCGCTGACGGCCGCAAGGTCACCGACTTCACCGAGGCCGTCGATATCTTCCCCACCCTGCTCGAAGCGATGGACGTCGAGGCCTTGAACCAGCCCGACGGCCGGTCTCTCGAGCCCTTCCTTCAGGATGCAGCACCCCCGCCACGCTGGCGCGACGCCGTCCATTGGGAGTTCGACTTCCGCGAGGTTGCCAGCCAGTTTGCCGAAAGCTGGTTCGAAGCCCGCTCCACCGAGCTCAACCTCTCCGTCATCCGGACCGCGAAGTGGAAATACGTCCACTTCCCCACCCTGCCCCCACTCCTCTTCGACCTTGAGCGCGACCCGGAAAACCTCGTGAACCTCGCCGAGGACCCGGTCCACCTCCGCACCCGCCTCGAGATGGCCGAACGCCTGCTGCGCTGGCGCGCCACCCACCTCGACCAGACCCTCGCGCTGCAGGAACTGACGTCCGTCGGCGTGGTGACGGCCAAGCCCTGACGGGGCCACTGGTGGTCCTCCACCGCATTGGCGGGGAGGGGGACCAATCGAAGCTTGGTGGAGGGGGCGGTACAGGCACAACGACCGCACGCCCCACCCCGCCCTCACTCATACCGCTGCCGATGCTTCGTCTCGGCGCGATTGCGCTTGCTGCGCTGCACCCACACCTTCCGGCTAGCCGCGTGCGCCCGCGGGTCGTCCTTGTTGTGCTGAAACGCCAGCTCGCGCTGCAGCTTGCCCCAGGCCCGCCAGCGCGCCGCATCGAGCGCCCCGCTCTCCAGCGCCGCGGCAACCGCGCAGCCGGGTTCGCTCTCGTGCCGGCAGTCATGGAAGCGGCACTGCGCGGCCAGCGCCTCGATGTCGGAGAAGGCCGCCGACATGCCGTCGCCCGCGTCCCACAACCCCAGCTCGCGCATGCCCGGCGTATCGAGGATCAGTGCCCCACCGGGGAGCAGCACGAGTTCGCGGTGCGTCGTCGTGTGGCGACCGCGCGCATCGTCCTCGCGGATCGCCTGCGTCGCCATCTGCATGCGCCCGGCCAGTGCGTTGACCAGCGTCGATTTGCCGACACCCGAACTGCCGAGCAGCACGGCGGTGCGACCGGGGCTGAGATAGGCCCGCAGCGCATCGAGCCCGGCACCCGTCACGGCCGATACCGCCACCACCGGCGCGCCCATCGCCACCGCCGCGATCTCGCCGATGCGCTCGTCTGCGTCCGCGCACATGTCGGCCTTGGTCAATACGACCACCGGCTCCGCGCCGCTCTCCCACGCCGTCGCCAGGTAGCGTTCAATCCGCCGCGGATTGAGGTCGGCATTCATCGAGGCGGCGAGCAGCGCCACGTCGACATTGGCCGCCACCACCTGCTGCCGGGCCATCCCCGGACCACTGGCGCGACGCACGAAACTGCTGCTACGCGGCAGCACGTGCTGGATCGTCGCGCTCCCCTCGTCGGGACGCGCCAGCACGGCGACCCAGTCGCCGGTGACGGGATAGTCGCCGTCCTCGGCCTCATAGGCGAGCCGGCCCGCCAGCGTGGCGTGAAGCTCCCCGGCGTCGGTTGCGACCTCATAGAGACCGCGCTGCTGCACGACGACCCGCGCCGGGATCAGTCCTGCGGCGGCATGCATGGCAAATTGCTGCTGAAGCGCGTCGCTCCAGCCAAACTGTTTTAGCAAGATGGAATTCCTTGGAAATCAGGGCCATGAAGGCGCCCGCCGGAATTCCGTGTGTTCGGAAGCTACGCGGCGGCGCGACGGAAGGCGTTGCTCACAATGTCTGTCATCGGACGCCTCCTCTGTTGCGCGGCGAAACACCAGTTAACTCCCGCGCCGCGTCCCTGTCAAACCCGCTCGATGCCTTCCGTCCGGCACCGAACCTGATTACGCTGCACGCTAAACTCAGGACCACCGCCATGACCACCCCCTTCGTCACCCCCGCCTGGCTCGCCGACCATCTCAACGATCCCCACGTAGTGGTCGTCGACGGCAGCTGGTATCTGCCGGCCCTCGCCCGCGATCCGCGCGCCGAATACCTCGCCGGTCACATCCCCGGCGCCATCTGGTTCGACGTCGACCAGTACGCCGATCTCTCGTCGCCCCTGCCGCACATGCTGCTGCCGCCCGCCGACTTCGCCGCCCTCGCCGGCCGCCTCGGCATCGCCGACACCGACACCATCGTCGTCTACGACGGCGCGGGCCTCTCCTCGGCCCCGCGCGTCCGCTGGACCTTCACCGTCATGGGCGCCAAGGACGTGCGCATCCTTTCAGGCGGCCTCCCCGCCTGGCGGGCCGAGAACCGCCCGCTCGAAACCGCGGAAGTCGCCCGCCCCGCCACCACCTTCAACGCCGATTTCGACCCTCAGCGCGTCGCCCTGCTCGCCGACATGCAGGCGCTCGTCCGCACCGGCCACCGCCAGATCATCGACGCCCGACCCGCAGGCCGCTTTGCCGGCACCGACGCGGAGCCCCGCCCCGGCCTGAAGCCGGGGCATATGCCGAACGCCATCTCCGCTCCGGCTACGACTCTCGTGGAGAGCGGCCGGCTAAAGTCCCCCGACGCGCTGAAAGCCCAGTTCGCCGCCGCAGGCATCGACCTGACCAAGCCCATCGTCACCACCTGCGGCTCCGGCGTCACCGCCGCCACGTTGAAGCTCGCCCTCGAGCAGGCGGGTGCGAAGGACGTCATCCTCTACGACGGCTCGTGGGCCGAATGGGGCGGCCGGGACGATACCGAGGTGGTAACGGGCTGACCGCCCGCTCACCCCCGGCTCACCCGCCAGCTCCGCACCTCGAACGGACGTAGCTCGGCGCCTTCACCCCGCTCCATCGGCTCCTCCATGATCGACAGCGGGCCCGACACGCTCCACCCTTCGGGCGCGCTCAGCGCAAAGTCCCCGCGCCGCCCGCTCGGCTCGAACACGCGGAAGATCAGCCCCTTGCCATCCTCGGCCGGCTTGAACCCCGACAAGGCGGCCGGAATACCCTCCGTGCCGATCGGCTCCAGCGACACCGAGGCCACGCCGCTCGCCGTGCCCGCCAGCATCGGCTGGTTCAGGTCCTCGGCTTCCTCGCGCACCCGCCCCTCATGCCAGTCGCCGGCATGCGGATAAAGCGCGTAGGTGAAGCGCTGCCCGCCCTCGTCCGCCAGCGGATCCGGATAGAGCGGTGAGCGCACAAGGCTCAGCCCCAGAAGGTTGCCCTTGGCCGAGTGCCCGTACTTGGCGTCGTTCAGCAGCGCCACGCCAAAACCCGGCTCGCTCATGTCGATGAACCGGTGCGCAGGCACCTCGAACTGCGCCTGCTCCCAGCTGGTGTTGTCATGCGTTGGCCGCTTCACCACGCCATTGGCGTGCTCGAACGTGGCGTGCGTGGTCCGCACCGCCACCGGCGTCAGCGTCCGCAGCAGGCAATGCCGGTCATGCCAGTCGAGTTCGGTCGCGATATCGAGCCGCGTGCCGTTGGCGTCGAGCGTGTAGGTCTGCGTCACTGTCGAGGCGCGGAACTTCCGCACCACCCGCACCGCCACGCGCGCCGGCGTGTTTTCCACCACCTTGATGCTCTCGGGCCGGTTCAGTTCAACGCCACGCTTGGCGTAGTCGTCCTCGATGTCCCACGCATCCCAGTTGCGCGGCTTGTCGATCGTGTAGACCCACAGCTGGTTGCCCCGCCCGGCCAGCGCCTCCCGGCCGGTCGCCTTGTGCACAAGGCTCGTCACCGAACCATCGAGCCCGATCGTCGCCTTGATGTGCAGGTTCTCGAGGTGCCCCTCGGAGACGCCGAGCCCCTCCTGCGGCGCGAGGTCGACACGGGAAAACACCTTGATCCCCAACGGCGGCATCATGTGGTCGGACGAAAAATGCGCCCCGTCCGTCGTCGTCACCCGCACCGGCCGGCGGTTGAGCGATGGGTTCACCACCACCACCGCGTCGGCCACATCGCCATCCGGCAGCTTGCCGATGATCGTCGACAGCGCCATCTGCTGCCGCGCCAGCGCCCGGCCATGCGCGTCCGCCAGTTCGCGTTCGGCGTCCTCGTAGACCTCGGCGATCGACGAGCCCGGCAGGATGTCGTGGAACTCGTTCTTCAGCACCACGCGCCAGATATGCTCGAGGCTCTCCGGCTGCTCGGCGCCGAGCAGGTGCGCCAGCGAGGCCAGCGTTTCCGCCGTGATCAGCGCCCGCTCCGCCTGCCGGTGCGCCTTCTTCACCGCGCTCTGGGTTGTCAGCGTGCCGCGATGCAGCTCGAGGTAGATGTCGCCGGACCACACCGGCATTTCGGTATGCGACGCCGTGTCGTGTGCGCCGGCGAAGAAGTCCGACACCTTGCCCCAGTGCGCCTTCGGCAGCGCCGGGAAATCGCGCAGCTGCATCTCGCGCTCCACCATTTCCGGCGTCACCCCACCGCCGCCATCGCCATAGCCGATGGCGAGCAGCGTCTGGGGGTGCCGGTGCTTGTCCGTGAACCGCTGCCAGGTCACGAGGTACGCCTCGGGCCCGAGCTCGCCGTTATAGCCGCCGCGCGGGTTGTTGAACGTGTGGGCCAGCACCCGCGACCCATCGATGCCCTCCCACCAGAACAGGTCGGCCGGGATGGTGTTGGTCTCGTTCCAGTTCACCTTGATGGTGAAGAAGCTGTCGATGCCGCCCTGCTTCAGGATCTGCGGCAGCCCTCCAGAAAAGCCGAAGCAGTCGGGCAGCCAGCAGACCCGGTGACGCTTGCCGAACTTCCGCTCGAAGTACAGCTGCCCATACAGCACCTGCCGCGTCAGGCTCTCGCCCGTCGGCATGTTGGTGTCGGGTTCCACCCACATGCCGCCCACCGTCTCCCAGCCACCCGACGCCACCTTGGCGCGGATCTGCTCGAACAGCTTCGGGTCGTCCTCCTCGATCTGCGCGTAGTAGTGCGCCGTCGACTGGTTGAACTGGAAGCCGGACTTGGCGACATATTCGTTGCTGCCCTCCATCAGCTGAACCGCCGTCGAGAAGGTGCGCCGCATCTTCCGCCGCGTCTCCGAGTACGGCCAGAGCCAGGCAAGGTCGATATGCGCATGCCCCGTCAGCAGGATATCGCCCTGCGCCGGGTAGCGCTTCTGCAGGTCCTTGAGCCGGGCGATCAGCTTGGCATCCGCCGCATCGACGCTGTCGCGCTGCGCCTCGGTCAACCCCTCGGGCCTTTCCTTCAGCTCCGGCAGCTGCCAGATCTTCTGCTGCCCCGGCTGCGGCGCAAAGCGCGCCACGTAGTCCGCCGTCCCCGATGGCCAGTCGAGCGCGTAGATCGCCTCTTCGGCCGCAGCGACCAGGTGCGGCACAACATCGTGCCCTTCCAGCAGTTCGCAGGTTTCGACGATCTGCGTGAGCCGCAGCTGCAGCTGGTGCACGGCGAGCTCGATCCAGCTCAGTCGCCCGCCCACCAGCACCGGCTTCCGCACCGGCTGCCCGAACGGCAGCCGCGCCGTCGCCTCGGCCCGGATGCCGAAGTTCAGCGCCTTGACTGGGTATTCCTTGTGGTACGGGTCGTTGCCGAAGCTGGCGCTGTCCGTGCCGTAGTCGAGCGTCACCAGCCCCTCGCCACCCAGGTCGATCAACAGCCGCGTCTCGCCAACTGGCCAGTCACCTGCTCCGTCCACCTTTGCCGTGAAGCTGACGACACCATCGCGCGTCGGCCAGGGTGCGCCCTCCTCGGTCGGCGCGCCGTTGACCGTCCAGCCGGTCACCGGCACGCTTTCGCGCTCTCGCCAGTACGTAAGCTCGTCGAGCCGCACCGCGATACGCTGGATGCGCTGGTCGAGGTTGAGTGCCATGTCGTTCGCCTATTGCAACGTTGTAATTCCGGCGCGGACCAAATCACAAAGGGCCGTTCCTGCCTAGTGACCGCGGAGGCAAAATCCCACCCAGAATGCGACCCTTTGCATCTGATGCCCCGGCTCGCTATGTGAAAAGCAAAGGAGCCTCCCATGTCGAGCCGTGCCCACACCCAGACCTCCATGGAACGCCGCGTCCGCCGCCTCGGCCGGCCGTTCAACGTCAGCCTGCTCGTCGCCCAGAAGCTCAACCCCAAGATCGAGGCGCATGGCGGCTACATGCTGCGCGACGACGACACCAAGCAGATCGTCTTCGGCAACGCCGGCTACGAGTACTCCGCCGACCTCGACGAGGTCGAAGCCTTCCTAACCGAGTCTCGTGAAGCCATGCATGCGGAGCGCAAAAAGAAGAAGTAGCGTCCATGACCTCACTGATCGACAACGAGCGCACCAAGTTGTTGGCGAATGCCCTCGATCGAGCATCGACCGCGTGCCTGACTGTCGGTGTCGTGGCCCCCTTGGCCGCCGCGCTCTACAACTTCGGTGGAGTAACGATCCAGCCATGGGTCGTGGTGCTTGGCGTCGTCATTTGGCTTTCGGGTGCAGTCGTACTACATTTGACTGCCAGATCCGTTCTGGGAGGACTGACGCAATGACATTTCTGGAGTTGTTTGCCTTCGTGATCGTGCCGGTCATCGTCGTGGCGATCGGAGTGACGGGCGCCTGGCTGCACAGTCGTAGCCTCCAGCGGCACCGCAATACTCCTGCCGAATAGACCGCCAGTTGTAGCGTCGGCATGCGGTAGCCAGTAATTACCCACCCCTTCGGCAGGCCGCGTTTTGACCGTTCTGGGCGCGTTCAGGCGAGGGTAGCGAGGATGACATCGAAGGGATTTGCGCCTTTGAGCCGCGCGGTGTCGATTGTCGTTCGCACGTCCGCCTCGGCCTTTGCGG
>CAMDAL010000168.1 GCA_945888565.1 Devosia equisanguinis
GAGGGCCGCCGCGATCGGGGAGGCGAAACGGATTGCGGCGCTAAGGCTCATAAGTTTGACTTTCCCGATGTCTGTCGACTATTACCACGGCCTTGGCCCGGCCGGGGACTAATACCTGCCCCGAGCTTGATCTGGCAAGCGCAGGACAATCCCGCGCAACCGATCGACGCCGTCGCCAAGCCTTGCTCCGAACTGTGCCGGAGGCCGGACAACGATGTTGAATCTGTTCAAGAAATCCCCTGACCCCGACGCAGTCCATGCCGTCTATCGCGCCATTGTGGCGCAATCCCGGCAACCGGTTTTCTATGCCCAGTGGGGCGTGCCCGACACGGTGACCGGCCGGTTCGACGTGCTGAGCCTGCATATGGGGCTGGTTTTCCGGCGCCTGGGCGGGCAGGGAAAACCGGCCACCGACTTCTCACAGGCGCTTTTCGACCTGTTTTTCAAGGACATGGATCGGAATCTGCGCGAGATGGGGGCGGGTGACCTGAGCGTGCCCAAGAAGATTCGCGACATGGGCAACCTGTTCTACGGCCTCACCACCAAGCTGAACGAGGCGATGCGGCGGGGCGATCGCGCCGAGGTTGAATCGGTGCTGAAGCGCAACCTGTTCGCCGACCGCGAGGACGCTGACGTGGTGGCGCTCGCCGACTATCTCGAAGCGGAGTACGCGAAACTGAGCACGCAGGCGGTCGAGGCGATCATCGGTGGCCGGGTGCTGCTGGGCGAGGCAACATGAAGAGCGGCAGCGACAGGGTCGTGATTCCCGACGCGTCGATCCGGCTCGATTCGATGCCGACAACCGGGCGAAGCCTCGACATCACCGTGGAGCGCGAGGCCCGCGAGGCGATCGCTGCGCAGGTTGGGGTCACGGCGGTAGACCGGCTGCAGGTGAAGCTGCAGGCGGTGCGGTTCCGCGGCGGCATGCGGGTGACCGGGCAGCTTCGTGCGCTGGTGACACAGCCGAGTGTCGTGTCGCTCGAGCCGGTGACCGAGGAGATCGAGGAAGCCATCGATCGCATCTTCCTGCCGGGTGTGGAGAAGGCGTTCGCGGGCAAGGCGGATGCCGAAGTGTTCGTCGATCTCGAGGGCGATGATGTCCCGGACCATTTCGAGGGCAACGAGGCGGACCTCAGCGACCTGATCATCGAGACGCTGGCTCTGGGCATCGACCCCTATCCGCGGCTCGAGGGCGAAAGCGTCGGTATCGCCGGCGACCCGGACGACGAGGACGACTCGCCGTTCGCGGGGCTGAAGGCGCTGAAGATCGATGGGGACAACGGCTAGGGCGCCACGATTCCGGCGTGCCCATATGCGATCCCAGCAGGAAGCCGCGATGCGCCACGGCTTGTCTGGCAACACCGAACAGTTAGATTGGCGGCGCTCCCTTCCGGGGCGCTGGAACGGCAATGAGTGACGTTATCCGTATCTCTGTCGACGCCATGGGCGGCGACAAGGGGCCCCGTGTGGCGGTCGAGGGCGCCAGACTGTTCTGGAAGGAACGCAAGAACGTCAGCTATATCTTTCATGGCCGGCAGGCGGAGATCGAGCCGCTGCTCGACGCTTGCCCGGAAATCCGGCCGCTGAGCCGGATCGTCAATGCCGACACCGTCATCTCGATGCAGGACAAGCCGAGTCAGGCGCTGCGCAAGGGGCGCGGTACCTCCTCGATGTGGGCGGCGCTACAATCGGTGAAGGACGGCGAGGCGGACTTCGCCATTTCGGGCGGCAATACCGGCGCGCTGATGGCGATGGCCACCTTCTGCCTCAGGCCGATCGAAGGGATTTCGCGGCCGGGCATCGCGGCGATCTGGCCGACGCTGCGGACCGATATCGTGGTGCTCGACGTGGGCGCGACGATTGGCGGCGACGCCAAGCAACTGACGGATTTCTCGATTCTCGGCGCGGCGCTGGCGCGGGCCCTGTTCGACCAGGAACTGCCGACTGTCGGCCTGCTCAACGTGGGCACCGAGGAGATGAAGGGGCTGGATGCCGTGAAGGAGGCCGGGCAGATCCTGACCGCCGCTTCCGGCTCGGGCTTCATCTATCACGGCTTCGTCGAGGGCGATGATATCGGCAAGGGTACTGTCGACGTTGTGGTGACCGAGGGCTTTGCCGGCAACATTGCGCTCAAGACCGCCGAAGGCACGGCCCGGCAGGTCGGCAGCTATATTCGCGACGCGCTGAAGGCCGACCTCGTGTCGATGCTGGGCGCGGCGATCGCCGGGCAGGCGCTGCAGGCGCTGAAGCGCAAGCTCGACCCGCGCAACATCAATGGCGGCGTGTTCCTCGGGCTCAACGGCCCGGTGATCAAGTCGCATGGCGGCACCGACGAGGTGGGCTTCAAGGGAGCCCTCGGACTCGGCTACGAGATTGCCCGCAACAAGGTGATGGACAAGATCGCCGAGGGTATGCGCCGCTTTCCCACACTGAACGCCGCGCCGGCGGAACTGCCGGTGCAAGAGATAGAGGCGAAACCCGCGTGACTGACCGCAGAACCATCATCCGCAGCGTCGGCGCCTACCTGCCGGCGCAAGTCATGACCAATGACGACCTGTCCAAGATCGTCGACACGACGGACGAGTGGATCCAGCAGCGTACCGGCATCAAGCAGCGCCACATCGCGGCCGAGGGCGAGAACACCTCGGACCTCGCGGCCGCGGCGGCCCGCAAGGCGATGGAGAACGCCGGCATCACCATTGCCGACATCGACCTGATCATCGTGGCGACGACGACCCCGGATATGACGTTTCCAGCGACGGCGGCGGTGGTGCAGCAGAAGCTCGGCATGCACCACGGCGCGGCGTTCGACATCCAGGCGGTGTGCTCGGGCTTCGTCTACGCGGTGGCGACGGCCGATTCGTATCTCAAGAACGGGCTGGGCAAGCGGGCGCTGGTGATCGGCGCCGAAACGGCGAGCCGGCTGCTCGACTGGACCGACCGCACCACCTGCGTGCTGTTCGGCGATGGCGCTGGCGCGGTGGTGATGGAAATGGGCAAGCCCGGCGAGGATCGCGGCGTGCTGGCGACGGCGCTGCGCTCGGACGGGCAGCACTGGAACAAGCTCTATGTCGATGGCGGCGTCAGTTCGACCCGGACCGTCGGCCACGTGCGGATGGAGGGCAAGGAAGTCTTCAAGCACGCCGTGGGGATGATCACCGACGTGGTCTACAAGGTGCTCGACGACACCGGCAACACCATCGCCGACCTCGACTGGTTCGTGCCGCACCAGGCCAACAAGCGCATCATCGACGGGGCCGGGGTTAAGCTCGGGCTGCCGCCGGAAAAGGTGGTGGTGACGGTGGACAGGCACGCCAACACCTCCGCAGCATCGGTGCCGCTGGCGCTCAACACCGCGGTTGCCGATGGGCGCATCAAGCGCGGTGACCTGGTGATGATCGAGGCCATGGGCGGCGGCTTTACCTGGGGCGCGTCGCTGATCCGCTGGTAAGGGTGAGGCGGCCCCCCTCCACAAGGAAGCCGCCTCCTTACGTTCGACCGAAGGACCCGAATCCCGATCGTACGTGTTCGCTGCCCATGGGGCGCGTAGTTTATCCGGTCGGGAGTCGGTCCTGTCGTCCACCGCTGGGTGGATACGATACGCATTTGATCAAAGTGCTACGCAATTGTGCGTATAGGTGGATTGCGACTGGAAGCGCCCGGTTTCAGGGCGGTTACCGTCATCTGTCCTTCGTAATCTGCCCTAGCCGTTGATTGTTAAGTCAGATTGCCAGTGCCCGGTCATCGCGTTAAGGTTTCGTCATCCGTAGGTGGGGGCGCCTCACGGGAGAAGTCCGCAAGGGCAATCGGAGGGGCAATATGGCACAGAAGACTGTGACGCGTGCGGACCTGGCGGAGGCTGTCTACGAGGCGGTCGGCCTGTCGCGAACCGAGTCGGCCGAACTGGTGGAGCGTGTGCTCGACCTCGTGGCCGAAGCTCTGGTGGCCGGACAGAACGTGAAGCTCAGTTCCTTCGGCTCGTTCCAGGTGCGCTCCAAGAACGAGCGAATCGGCCGGAATCCCAAGACTGGCGAGGAAGTCCCGATCCTGCCGCGACAGGTGCTGGTGTTCAAACCCAGCAACGTGTTGAAGTCCAAGATCAACAAATCTATGGTCCGGGCTGGAAAATAAGAAACTTCCAGCTTCGGGTGAGTCCTTTTGGACAAGTCTCCAGACGCCTTTCGCACGATATCTGAAGCGGCCGACGAGCTCGACCTGCCGCAGCACGTGCTGCGTTTCTGGGAGACGCGGTTCGCCACCATCAAGCCGCTGAAGCGCGGTGGCGGGCGACGCTACTACCGCCCCGAGGACGTGCTGCTGCTCAAGGGCATCCGCCGGCTGCTCTACGACCAGGGTTTTACCATCAAGGGTGTGCAGCGCATCCTGAAAGAGCAGGGGCCGCGCTACGTGATCGCCGTTGGCGAAGGGCGGCCGGTGGAGCAATTGCCGCCGACGGCACTGGCCGTGGACGATGCGGTAGAGTCGGTCGAGGCGGAGTACGGCAAATATTCCGAGGCCGACGAGCCGGTGGTCGATGCTGGTGAGGAGCCTGCCGGCGGGGCCGAGAAGCGCGGCTTCCAGCTGGCGAGCCTGATGCCGAAGGCCGCCCCACGGCCGGGCGGGCTGACGGCAGCGGACAAGGACAAGCTCTCCGACGTGCTCCGCGAACTGCTCGACTGCAAGCGCATGCTGGAGCGCGCGCGGGAGTAGGGCTGCTGCCCCGAGGTTAGGGCGGGTGTAGACGCCGTGCACAAGACTGTTGTCTAGATTCGGGCACCAACTGGACTTAACGAGAGTAGGATGCCTGCTCATTGCTCTCTTATTGGCCTTGCTGCGTTGATTGCCGGACTCCTCGTGTCCGTGGACCCCAGCCACGCCTTCGAACTCGGCAACTTCAAATCCGGTATGTCCTCAGCCGAGGCACGGGCGGCCGCCCTTGAGCGGGGCTGGATAATGGTGGCGGCACCGCCCCCATTGGAACCTAAAGTCCCCGCGTCCCGAACGTCGTTTGACATGACGCATGGCAAGACTTCGCTGTAGTTCTGCAACGACCGACTGGCAGGTGTCAGGACGGTGGTTCCAGAAGGTTTCAAAGGGATAGTCTCGGTGATGGCGGATCTCATTGAACGCTACGGTGAGCCGCGAACAAGGGCCTATAGCCTCGGCTCTGCCCCATCCGAGGATTCGAACCTTTCGTTCACCTGGGAACTGAAAGACGGGGAAAGGCGGGAGATACTCTATACCGACCAGGGTAGTGCAGAACCATGGGCACTATATTTCCTGACAGGATTGCCTAGTCTTTGTGATCGCGCGCCTTAGCCCACGCTCGAGGTTAGGGCGTGGGGGCGTCGAGCTTGTTGCTCCCCCCTCCGCCTGCCGGCACCTCCCCCGCGGGCGCGAGAGGATGCGATGCTGCTTCGCCTTGCCACAGGGCAGCGTTCAGCCTGCCAGGGCGTCCTTCGCCCTTGATGACGCGTGGACACTGGCCTCGCTCAGCAAGTCTGGGATGTGGCTGGCGTCCATTGGTTTGCCGAAGAGGTAGCCCTGGATGATGTCGGCGCCGAGGGAGCGGAGGATTTCGAGTTCTTCGTTGGTTTCGACGCCTTCGAGGACGCAGGTCAGGCCGAGGGTGCGGCAGAGGCGCATCATGCCGGCGACGATCTCGCGCGAGACGGTGTTGGTGGTCACCTGCCGCACGAAGCCACGGTCGATCTTGAGGGTGTCGAGCGGGAACCGGTCCAGATAGGCGAAGCTGGAATAGCCACTGCCGAAGTCGTCGAGGGCAATCGAGCAGCCGGCCGCGACCAGATGGCCAAGCACGACTTTCGACAACGCCGTGTCCCGCATGACGCTGGTTTCGGTGAGCTCGAACTGCACGCGACAGGGCGCCACGCCCGACTCCGCTATCGCCGTCAGCAGTGAGTCGGAGAGCATCGGGTCCTCGAGGTCGTTGGCCGACAGGTTGAAGGACATCGAGATATCGGCAGGCCAGGTCGCGGCCTCGGCCAGCGCCTTGCGGAGCAGCGCGGGGGTGAGGTCGATGATCTGGCCGGAGCGCTCTGCGGCGCGGATGAACAGGTCGGGACGAACCGGGCCGAGAACCGGACTGTTCCAGCGGGCCAGTGCCTCGAAGCCGACGATCCGCCCGCTGGCGATCGAATACTGCGGCTGGAACTGCACGCTGAACTCGGCCTCGATATCGGCCTCGCGCAGAGCCCGCTCGAGCGATGAGGCGTCGGACATCGCCAACTGGTGGCTGTGGGAGAACACCAGCACGTCGCCGCGCCGGCTGTCCTTTGCGGCGTAGAGCGCATAGTCGGCGTTCTCGTAGACCTCGGCACTGCCGCCGGCCATGGTCGGGCTGTGACAGAAGCCGATGCTGGCACCGACATGCACCTGGCGGCCGGCGACCATGTAGGGCTGCGAGATCGCCAGGATCAGGTCGCGCGCCATTTCCTCCACATGCCCCTGCGACAGTTCGCCGGGCAGCAGCCAGGCGAACTCGTCGCCGCCGAGCCGGCCGAAGCGCGTGTCCGGGGTAAGGGCGGAACGGATTCGACCGGCGACGGCTTCGAGAAGCTCGTCGCCGAGAGCGTGGCCATAGGCATCGTTGATGGCCTTGAAGCCGTCGAGATCGATGAGGCCGAGCCAGAACGGTCGTCCGCTGCGCACCTGCGCGTCGATCTCGTCGAACATCTGGCGGCGGCTGGGGAGCGAGGTGAGCATGTCGGTGGCGGCGAGAAACTGTGCATGCGCGGTGAGCGCGTCGGCCTTGAGCCGCGCGCTGACCTGCTGCCGCAGCGCCTTGCGCAGCAGGTAGGACATGCCGATGGCGACCACCGAGGCGGCGACGCCGATCGACAGGTATTGGTCCAGCGCCGCCGGGGAGACGGTCGAGGCGAACCAGAACAGCGTGGCCATCGATAGCCCGACCGACACGGCAATGACCCGGAAGGTCGCGCCCGAGGTCGAGAACGCCACTGCCATGAGGACAAAGTAGATGAGCTTCGGCTCCTGGAAACTCAGGTACAGGTAGAGCGCGACGTTGGCGTAAATCAGCAGGTTCGCGGTGAGGCCGACGAGTTCCACCTGGCCGAGCGTGATGGAGCGCCTGTTCGCCAGCCAGCGCCACATCAGCAGGCAGATCAGCACGGTCATTGCGCTCAAGCCGCCGAGAACGACAAACTGCAGGCCGGTCTCGTCGCGCCAGTGGCCCCAGGTGACAAAGGTGTAGTAGGCGGCGCAGGGCAGCAGGAAGCCGCGGATGATCGGGGCGTAGGCCTCGGCGAGCGCCTTGCGGCTCGCCAGGGCATCGGCAGAAAGGGGCTTGAGAAGATCCATGCGCAAGAGACTACGCGCCTCCTGCGCAGGGGAGGGTGCCCGCTGTTGACGAGGGGGGGCCAGTCAGTGGGTAGGCAACTGCACATTCCATTCTGCTGCGCGTCCCTTCGTCATCGCCTTCTGGCGTACGTGCCACAGGGTTGCCACAGGGAAGCTGGCGAATCCGTTAATTGCGTGCAGATGCTTGTCGTTTGTGACTGTAGGCCCGTCAAAACTACTGGAAATCACTAACCTCCAGAGCTAGTCGTTCGACATGTCCAGAACTACTGCCGCAACACTGATGCTGACCAAGGCAGGGATCGCCTTCACGCCATACCCCTATGACTACGATCCGGATGCGCCGCGCATCGGGCTGCAGGCGGCCGAGGCGCTGGGGCGTGACCCGGCGCAGGTGTTCAAGACGCTGATGGCGGAGGTGGATGACAAGCCGGTCTGCGTGGTGGTGCCATCGGACGGCGAGGTCAGCATGAAAAAGCTTGCGGCGGCGTTCGGCGGCAAGTCGGCCAACATGATGAAGCCGCCCGACGCCGAGCGGCTCACCGGCTTCAAGGTTGGCGGCATCAGCCCGTTCGGGCAACGCAGGGCCGTGCCGACGGCGATCGACGAGACGGCGGAGCTGTACGACGAGGTGCTGATCAATGGCGGGCAGCGGGGCCTCCTGGTCGGGCTTGCGCCTGCCGATGCCGTTCGCGTCGCGGCCATGAAAGTGGCCGACCTCATGGCGTAAGACGGCTTTCGGCCGTCGGGGTGAAGCGCTAACCCGTCTTATTCACGCTGGGCCTGAAAGTGGGTTGGCGGACGTAGCGTAAGCAGCTGATTTGGAATAGGTTTTGGTTGCTTGGACCAACGCAATTCCAGACCACTGAGGCGCCACGCCCACCATGGATGACGATACCGGCCTTC
>CAMDAL010000169.1 GCA_945888565.1 Devosia equisanguinis
ATGCGACGCACCCTGCCGCGAAAGTCCGATCTCGCGGCCATCACTCAGGATCAGCTCGACCGCCTCGTCGCCGCCTACAACGACACCCCCAGAAAATGCCTTGCCTTCCGAACCCCCACCGAGGTCTTCTCAGACATTCATCAACCGTGTTGCACTTCAACCGTGACTCCACCTCCCTGCTTTCGCAGGGATGACACCTCAGTGTGGTTCCATCGTCGAGACAACTCAGAGCGCTTCGAGGAAGCGCATCGGCTGGCCCTGCGAAGGGGTGACGAGTTCGCCCTGCCACATCACCATATTGCCCCGCACAATGGTGCCGACCGGCCAGCCGGTCACGGTGACGCCATCATAGGGCGTCCACCCGGCGCGGCTTTTCACCCACTCATTGGTGATGGTCTCGCGGCGCTTCAGGTCGACGATGGTGAGGTCGGCGTCGTAGCCCACGGCGATGCGGCCCTTGTTGGCAATGCCGAACAGGCGGTTGGGACCGTGGCTCGACATGTCGACGAAGCGCTGGAGCGTCATGCGGCCGGCGTTCACATGGTCGAGCATGATTGGCACCAGCGTCTGTACGCCGGTCATGCCGGAATGCGACGCGGGGTAGGCGTGATCCTTCTCTTCGCGCGTGTGCGGGGCGTGATCGGAACCGAGGATGTCAGCGACCCCGTTGTGGACACCCGCCCAGATGCCCTCGCGATGCGCCTTGTCGCGCACCGGCGGGTTCATCTGCGCGTAGGTGCCGAGGCGGGTGTACGCGGTTTCGTCGAGGGTGAGGTGGTGCGGGGTGACCTCGACGCTCGCCACGTCCTTGTGGGCGGCAAGGAAGACCATCTCGTCGGCGGTGGAGATGTGGAGGACGTGGACGCGCTTGCCGGTCTTGCGGGCCAGGGCCACGAGGCGGCGCGTCGAGATCATGGCCGCTTCGACATCGCGCCAGACCGGATGCGAGGACGGGTCGCCGGGGACGCGCAGGGGTTTGCGCTCCTCGAGCCGATACTCGTCTTCGGAGTGGAAGGAGGCGCGGCGGGAGATGGCGCGGAGGATGGCCTCGACGCCGTCGTCGTCCGGGACGAGCAGCGAGCCGGTCGACGAGCCCATGAAGACCTTGATGCCGGCGCAGCCGGGCAGCCGCTCGAGCTCGGACAACTGCGCGACGTTCTCGTGCGTGCCGCCGATGAAGAAGGCGAAGTCGCAGTGCATGCGGCTGGTGCCGGCGGCGATCTTCGCCTCGAAGGTTTCGCGCGTCGTGGTCAGCGGATTGGTGTTGGGCATTTCGAAGACGCCGGTGACGCCGCCCATCACAGCGGAGAGCGAGCCCGATTCGAGGTCTTCCTTGTGGGTCAGGCCGGGCTCGCGGAAATGCACCTGCGTGTCGATGACGCCGGGCAGGATGTGGAGGTCGGTGCAATCCTCGATGCGCTCGGCTGTTTCCGCACCGAGATCGCCAATCGCGACGATGCGACCGCCGCGCACGCCGATATCGGCCTGGGTCGAGCCATCCTGATTGACCACGGTGCCGTTCTTGAAGATCGCGTCGTACTGCGCCATGTGTGGTCTCCCGTCTGTCTCAGGGCGGTGTAGCGGATGCTCGAAATGCCCACAATCCTCCGTCCGTCCCGTGCCGCCTTCCGCTTCTTCGGCGCGGACGCGCAGAAGCTGCTGTTCGACGTGGTGACGGGCCGCCTGCTGGCCGAGCCGGGACCGGGCGTATGGTGGGCGCTGATCTCGCCGCAGGGCAAGATCCAGGCCGAGGGGCTCAGTGGGTGGGCGGATGACGCGTTCTGGCTCGATGTCGATGCCGGCGTCGCCGATGCGTTCCTGCGCAAGATGCGGATGTACAAGCTGCGCGCTGCCCTTGAGATCGAGGACCTGCGCGAAACGCATGCCGTGGGCTGGAGCTTTGACGGCGCGGCGGCGGGGATCGTGCATGCCGACCCGCGTGGCTTCTGCGAGCGGGTGATCGGGACGAAGGCCGAGGCGGCTGGCTGGCTGGCTGCCGACGACGGCTATGCGGCGCGACGGATTTCGGCCGGGGTGCCGGAGCTGGGGCCGGACTTTGCCATCGACACGACGTTTCCGCACGATATCGGCATGGATCTGCTCGACGGCATCGACTTCGCCAAGGGCTGCTATGTGGGGCAGGAAGTCGTCAGCCGGATGAAGCATCGCGGCACGGCGCGGCGGCGGCCGGTGATCGTCTCCGGGATCGACGCCGCGGCAGCCGCCGACGTGGTCGCCAGCGGGCGGACAGCCGGGACGCTGGGTGAAGTCGTCGGCGGACGGGCCGTGGCAGTGCTGCGGCTCGACCGAATCACCGATGTGACGGCGGTAACGGTCGACGGCTGGCCGGTGACGGTGGAACTGCCCGCCTGGGCCACCTACCAGTTTGGCGAATCAAGCGCCGAAGACTAGGTTTCGCCCTTCGCACAAAGGGGGACTACATGGCACGGGCACCGGCGCGGGCTTGGCAGCGTATGCTTTCGGGCCGACGGCTCGACCTGCTCGATCCTTCGCCGCTTGATGTCGAACTCTCTGATATCGCCCACGGCCTGGCCCGCGTCGCGCGCTGGAACGGGCAGACGCAGGGCGACTACCCGTTTTCGGTGGCGCAGCATTCGGTGCTGGTGCTCGAACTGGTCCGGGCACTGAACCCCGAAGCGGGGGCAAAGGCCCAGCTGCATGCGGTGCTGCACGATGCACCGGAATACGTGATGGGCGACATCATCTCGCCGTTCAAGGCAGCGATGGGCGGCAACTACAAGGAAGTGGAGAACCGGCTGCTGGGCGCCGTGCATCTCCATTTCGCCCTGCCCGTCAGTGCGCCGGGCGCCATCACCAAGGCGATCAAGCGGGCCGACCGGGAAGCCGCCTATCTCGAGGCGGTGCACCTCGCCGGGTTTGAGGTCGACGAGGCGAAGCGGTTTTTTGGCGAGCCGAGCTTTCCGGTATTCGAGTTCGAGCCGTTCGAGCGGCTGATCCGCCCGTGGCCGACGCGAGAGGCGCATGACCGCTTCGTCGCCGCCGTCGAGAACCTGTCCGCCAGCCTGGCGGCGTAGGTTAGGTTAACCTTAACCGTTGTTCCATTTTGACACGCTTTCGGGCCGTATGGTTGATGAATGGTTAAAGTCCATCATCGACTGGAGCGTCCGGTGAGCCATATCAAGACAGTTATCGGCATGGGAGCCGCTGGTGGCCTGGTTGCCATGGCGCTGGCGGCGCCGGTGCTGTTGCCGGATTTCGCCGCTGCAGCGCAGGTGGTGCAGGTCGAGGCGGGTGAGGTGGTCCGCAGCCTGCTGCCAGAGCCCGAACCGTTCGATCCGGCCACGCTGTTCAAGGCAGACAGGTACACCTACGAGGTGGCCGACACCGTCTCGACCACCCCGCTGCGCCAGAGCACGGTGCGCAAGATCGGCTACGGGCAGACCGAGTTCGTGCAGATGGTCGAAACGGCCAGCGGCACCTATTCGAGCGACGGGCTCGACAGCCCCTATGTGCAGTATCCGGGCATCATCAAGCGGCGCAGCGGCGGCCAGATCGGGCTGGCGTTGTGGGCCGATGGCGGCTGGGTGGTGCAGAATGCACTGACCGCCGGATCATTCGTCACCATCACCCGGTTCGAGGGCGGCCACCTCGTCGTCACCGACGAGGGCGTGTGCGTGACGAGCAACAGCAGCATCACCTGCAACTGAGCGCTGAGCCCTACAGCTTCTTGGGCGCTTCCTCGGCGACCGATGAGCCGCCGATCGACACCTGCCGGATCGACAGGGCGAACTCGCTGCGGCCGTCGGGCAGGAAGCGGAAGACGCCGTCGCGGCCGTTGAAGCCAGCAGGGGATGCCAGCAGGCCCCGATCGTAGCGCGGCGTGCCATTGGCCAGCGACTTGGCATTGGCAAGGATGGTCGCGGTGTAGGCAAGCGTCGCGAAAGGATGCGGCGCCGTGCCGAAGCGGGCCTGATATTCGGTGGTGAGCGCGTTGAGCCCTGACTGATCGGGTGCCGGGAAGATGGCACCGGCGAGCGAGGTCGTGTTGGCGATCGACGGGTCGCCGTTCCAGTCGCCCGAGCCGACCAGTTGCACGCCTCCGGCGGCGATGCCGCCCTCCTGCAACAGGTTGGCGATGCTCGGCGCGGTGGCGCGGTCGGGGATGAAGAGCGTATCGATCTGGCCCGCCTGCAGCAGCGGAATCACCTGGGTGACGACGGTGCGGGCCTCGGCCTCGGTCTTGAAGCTGTAGACGGCGACGGCGTTCATGCCGAGTTCGGACATGGCCTGCCGGAATGCGCCTTCCTGGATGCGGCCGAAATCGGTGGCCGGGAAGATGCCGGCGATGGCCCGCTTGCCTAGCTTCTGGGCGTAGGACATCGAGCGCTTCACCTCGACCTCCGGCAGCACGTTCAGGAGGAACACGCCCGGGCTCGCGACGCCGGAATTGTTGGAAAAGCCGATCACCGAGATGCCGGCACTCTTGGCCACCTGGCCGACGGCCGTCACCTGATCGGCGCGCAACGGCCCGAGAATCAGGCTGGCGCCTTCGCTGATGGCCAGATTGGCGGCCTGCGCGGCGCCGGCGGCCGTGGCGCCGGTATCCTTCACCGAAATGGTGATGTTGTCGCCAAGGTTGGGGTTCGCCTGCACGAAGGCCATGGCGAGTTCGGCGGAGTTGGCCATCGACGTGCCGACAGCGGCAAGGCTCGGGTCGCCCGACAGTGGCAACAGCAAAGCCACCCGCACCGGGCCGGTGCCCAGGGTGCGGCCGGTCATCAGCGTCTGCGGTCCCTGGTCGGGACCGCCACCGCCGCCATTGGCGGGACCGAAATCGAAGCCGCCCGGCGAGCAACCTGCCAGCAGCAGTGCCGTGGCGAGGCCTAGTCTGGCCGTCCTGATGAACCCGAGCGCGCGATGCGCCAGCCCATGTCCATTGCTGATTCCCACTTGCCTAGCCTTCGTCTTGTCCGCAACCTGCCATCGGTTTCCGACCTTCAGATCGGTCCCGCCCTCACGAAGCTATACAAAATCGGCCCCGAAGCATAAAGGCCGAGCTTAACGGGTCCTTAATTGTCAGGGGAAAGCCAGCAGTGAGCGAGCAGCCGAAAGCCTGGTTCATCGGCGGCACGCGCTTTGATGCCCCGCCATTGGCGGCTGGCCTCTACGTGGTGGCGACGCCGATCGGCAACCTGAGGGACATCACCATCCGGGCGCTGGAGACGCTGGCGGCGGCCGACCTGGTGCTGTGCGAGGATACCCGGCACTCCGCCACGTTGCTCGACCACTACGGCATACGCGCCGAAAAACGCTCGTTGCACGAGCATAACGAGCGGCAGCGCGCTGACGAGATCGTCGCCGCGATCGGCTCCGGCAAGGCGGTGGCGCAGATCTCCGATGCCGGAACGCCGCTGCTCTCCGACCCAGGCTTTCCGCTGGTGCGAGCGGTGCGCGAGGCCGGGCTGCCGGTGTTCGCGGTGCCGGGGGCATCGGCGCTGCTCGCAGCGCTTGCCTCGGCCGGGCTGCCTACCGATGCCTTCGGCTTCATCGGCTTTTTGCCCAGCAAAGCCGGGCAGCGCGCCAATGCGCTGGCGGCACTACGCGGACGGACGGACACGCTGGCCTTCTACGAGTCACCACGACGGCTGGGCGACTCCCTGGCGGCAATGGCCGAGGCGTTCGGAGCGGAACGGCCGGCGGCGGTGGCACTCGAGCTGACCAAGCGGTTCGAGCGGGTGGAGCGCGGCACGCTCGGCGAACTCGCCGCCTTCTATGCCGACGATGATACCAGGGGGGAGGCGGTGATCCTGGTGACCGGCGCGACCGAAACGATCGTGGAAGCGGCCGACTGGCAGGCCGCACTCGATGTCGCGCTAGCCGATCAGCCCCTGCGCGCCGCGGTCGACGAGATCACCGCCCGCTACAGCCTCAAGCGCAAGGAGGTCTACGATGCGGCGCTTGCCCGCAAGGCCGCGCAGTAGACAGAGCCGACTCACGGCCGAGCTGTTCGGCCGACGCGGCGAGACGCTGGCGGCCTGGTTCCTGCGGTTCAAGGGATATCGCATCCTGGCGAGCCGCTTCAAGACGCCGGCCGGCGAGATCGACCTCGTCGCCCAGCGTTTCGGCACGCTGGTGTTCGTCGAGGTGAAGGCGCGACGCTCGGGGTCGCTGGCCGATGCGTGGATGGCTGTGAACGACCGGCGCATCACCGATGCGGCCGACTATTTTCTCGCCCGGCACCCGCGCCATGCCGGCAGCGACATGCGCTACGACGTGATTTTCCTTGCGCCCATGACGTGGCCGCGCCATGTGGTGAACGCCTTCGACGCCGCTTAGGATATCCCCCCAAATGCTGAAAATCGCCGTGCAGATGGACCCCATCGCTTCGATCAATCCGGCGGGGGATTCCACCTTCGCGATGATGCTGGAGGCGCAGGCGAGAGGCCACAAGGTCGACTACTACGTGCCGGGAACGCTGGCCCTGCGCGACAACGTGGTGACGGCCGATCTCGCGCCGGTCACGGTGTTCGACAAGCCGAAGGGGGAGCATTTTGCGCTCGGCGACTTCGCCCGTGGCGACCTTGCGACCTACGATGTGGTGCTGATGCGGCAGGACCCGCCGTTCGACATGAACTACATCACCATCAGCCACATCCTCGAGCGGCTGCACCCGAAGACCTTCGTGGTGAACCCGCCCGCCGCGGTGCGCAACGCGCCCGAAAAGATCCTCGTCACCGAGTTTCCGCAACTGATGCCGCCGACGCTGGTGACGCGCGACCGGGCGCAGATCCACGCCTTCCGTAGGGAACAGGGCAACATCATCCTCAAGCCGCTCTACGGCAATGGCGGCGCGGGGGTGTTCTTCCTGCAGGAGGGCGACCAGAACCTCGCTTCGCTGATCGAGCTGTTCGAGCAGAGCTTTCGCGAGCCGTTCATGGTGCAGAAATACCTGCCGGACGTGCGCAAGGGCGACAAGCGGATCATCATCATCGATGGGGAGCCTGTGGGCGCGATCAACCGCATCCCCGCCGATGGCGAGGCGCGCTCGAACATGCATGTCGGGGGACGGCCGGAGCTGATCGAACTCACCCCGCGCGACCGCGAAATCTGCGCGACGATCGGGCCGGCGCTCAAGGAGCGGGACATGATCTTCGTCGGTATCGACGTGATCGGCGACTACCTGACCGAAATCAACGTCACCAGCCCCACCGGCATCCGCGAAATCAAGCGTTTCGGCGGCCCCGACATCGCGGTGCTGATCTGGGACGCGATCGAGAAGCGGCGGCAGTAGCATGTCTCGGCTGGCCGAGCTGATCGCCGCGGCCGGCTTGGACGACAACTTGCCCGTGGCAATGGCGACAGTGAACCGCGAGGGCCGTCTCGAGCACGCGGTGGCCGGTCGTTGGTCGGACGGCAAGGACGCAAAAGCCAGCGATCGCTTCTACGGTGCCAGCCTCGCCAAGCAAATTACCGGCGCCGCAGCGGCGCTGTTGGTTCGCGATGGGTTGCTCGATCCTGACGTCGCCATTGCTGGCTGGCTTGGCGATCTGCCGCGATGGATCGGGGGGATCACCGCTCGGCAATTGGCGCACCACACCTCGGGTCTACCAGAGGCGGGGATCGCAGAAGCGGCACTCGGATGGAACTGGACCGAACCGGCCGTAGCCCAATACCTGATCGCGTTGGGCGCTCCGACCTACATACCTGGTACCGAACACCGGTATTCCAATCTCGGGTGCATCCTGCTTGCACGTCTGGTCGTCGCGATATCGGGTATGCCCTTCAGCGAGTATGTGGCAGCTCGGCTCGTAGACAGCCCTGACATCGGCTTTCCCACGGGCGGCATAGGGTTCGCGCATGCTGCCGGGATAGACAGACTTCCGCTGACCCAGGGCGATGGCGGCCTTTGGACCAGCGCGGCGGCCCTCGCCGAATGGCTTGATCGTCAGAACCGCGATCTGCTGCACATCGCCGCTATCACTGAAGCCCCGGGCCGGCTCAGCGACGGCTCCGCTACCGATATTACGGCTGGGGCCTCGGGCTACGTGAGTATCGCGGGCGGCCAGCATTGATCCACGGCGGGAGCTGGGCCGGCGCCACTGGCAAGTCAATACGGTGCCCGGACCTGGGCATCGCGGCGGTGACACTCACCGCCGGAGCCGAAAGGCAGAAGGTCGGCGAACTGACGGACGCAGCTCTGGAGGTCGCCTATCTATCTGGATCTGGGCGAGAGCGCCCTAGAAGCTGAGGCGG